>NZ_JADEWV010000380.1 GCF_015207455.1 Microcoleus sp. LEGE 07076 | reverse complement strand
ACTCAACACTCAACACTTAACACTCAACACTCAACAGTCAACACTCAGCAGCCAACAGTCAACAGTCAACAATTCCCCAGGAGTGCAACCGGAATTGATATTACATCCCGTACATTGCTTATTGCCAAATTTATTTATGCTATAAAAAAATGGGGCGAGCCAGAAGCCCGCCCCACCAAAAATTATGCTGCGACTATTAGCCCAACAGCGTCTTAGCCTTAGCTACCACATTATCAACGGTGTAGCCAAACTTTTCTAAAGCAACGGTGCCCGGTGCAGAAGCGCCAAATCTGTCGATGCTCAGGCTGTCACCTTCAGCGCCCAAATAACGTCCCCAGCCGAAGCTAGAAGCAGCTTCGACGGCTAACCGCTTGGTAACAGCTTTCGGGAACACAGATTCGCGGTAAGTGGCATCTTGTGCGTCGAACAATTCCCAGCAAGGCATCGAAACGACGCGGACTTTTTTGCCGGCGGCGCGCAATTTTTCAGCGGCATCAACGCAGAGGTATGTTTCGCCGCCGGTGCCGATTAAAATGATGTCGGGAGTGCCGTCGTCGTCGGACAAAATGTAAGCGCCTTTGGCTGTTCCTTCGATCGAGCTTCCGGCCAAATTGGGCAGATTTTGGCGAGACAAAGCCATCAAAGTGGGGCGGGTGCGGCCTTCAATTGCCACTTTGTAAGCGCCGGATGTTTCGTTACCGTCTGCAGGGCGCATTACCAACAAATCGGGAATTGCGCGCAGAGAAGCGATGGTTTCGACGGGTTGGTGAGTCGGGCCATCTTCGCCCAAGGCTACGGAGTCGTGAGTCATTACATAGATAACTCCTGCTTCTGAGAGTGCAGACAGGCGAATTGCGCCCCGCATATAGTCAGCAAATACCAAGAATGTTGCACAGTAAGGAATCAAACCGCCGTGGAGGACTAAGCCGTTGGCGATCGCCCCCATGCCGTGTTCCCGCACGCCAAACCGCAGGTTGCGTCCTTCGTACTGACCTTTTTGGAAATCTTTTTCACCCTTGAGCAGAGTCATGTTAGAAGATGCCAAATCAGCGGAACCGCCGATCAATTCAGGTAGCACAGCAGCCAAAGCATTCAAACATTTACCTGAATGGTTGCGAGTCGAATCTGCCTTATCTTCTACCTTGTAAGTCGGCAAAACTTGATCCCAACCTTCAGGAAGTTTGCCAGCAACGGTGCGCTCGTATTCTGCTGCTTCTGCGGGATATTTTGCTTGATAATCTGCAAAAGCTTTATTCCATTCTTGCTCGGATGCAGCACCGCGATCGACTGCTTTGCGGAAGTGAGCCAAAGCATCGTCGGGAATTTCAAACGGTGCGTGTTCCCACTTCAAGAAATCGCGAGTTGCTTTCACTTCATCGGTACCCAAAGCAGCACCGTGAGAACTGTAAGAATTGCGCTTGTTGGGAGAACCGTAACCGATGACTGTGCGGACTTTAATCAGAGACGGTTTGTCAGTGACTTTTTTGGCTTCTTCAATAGCTTTGTGAACTGCTTCTGCGTTAGTATCTTCGTCGAGCTTGGTATTGTCTACTGTAATGACGTGCCAGTTGTAGGCTTCAAAACGCTTGCCGACATCTTCAGTAAAGGCCAAGTTAGTGTCGCCTTCAATGGAGATGTGATTGTCATCGTAGAGGGCAATTAATTTGCCCAGTCCGAGGTGTCCCGCCAAGGAACAAGCTTCGCCTGAAATGCCTTCCATGTGGCAGCCGTCGCCCATGATGACATAGGTGTGGTGGTCAACAATGGTGTGGTCGGGCTTGTTAAACGTGGCAGCGAGGTGAGCTTCTGCCATTGCCAAACCGACGGCGTTAGCAATGCCTTGTCCCAGGGGGCCGGTGGTAACTTCTACGCCTTCGGTGACGAAGTTTTCGGGGTGTCCGGGGGTTTTGGATTCCCACTGGCGAAATTGCTTGATGTCGTCGAGGCTGACGCTATCGTAGCCGGTGAGGTGCATGAGGGCGTACTGCAGCATACAGCCGTGTCCGGCGGAGAGGACGAAGCGATCGCGGTTGGACCACTTGGGGTTTTTCGGGTTGAACCGCATGAAGCGGTCCCACAGCACGAAGGCCATAGGCGCAGCGCCCATCGGCAGTCCTGGATGTCCTGATTTTGCTTTTTCTACCGCATCGATGGCGAGAAAGCGGATAGAGTTGATGCAGAGTTCTTCGAGTGATTGAGTTGCAACAGCCATAATTCTGGTTTTTATATTTAAGAAAGAGTGTGTGTGGTCGATTCTGTACAACAGAGGTGCGATCGACTCAGTTTGATCGCCCGCCTCTCTGCTGTTGAGTTTCTGTGGAACTGCCGTGAGGCTGCACTACCTATCATCTCATCACTTGCGATCGACAGACAACTTAATTTTTTAATGTTTCGCCGCCTTTGTACTGTCAAAACAATACCAGTGCTTGCATAGGACGGTCAATACCCCTGATGCTCAGTTATACTTTGTTTGTCGCCTGTGAAGCACAAGCCGTTAGCCGTTACGGAATGGAGGCCGTATGCTCGAACTCAGACCGACTTGCCAGAACTGCAACAAGGCGTCGCGTCAGGATTCGCTTCAAGCCCGCAATCGTTATAGGAAACAGAATGGATATAGATTTTTGGCACCAAAAGTGGGAAAAGAATGAGATCGCCTTTCACGAAAGCAAGCCCCATCCTGTATTGGTTACATATTTTAAAGAACTTAAATTGGTGGAAGACAGCCGTGTATTTTTACCCTTATGTGGCAAAACTCTGGATATTGCCTGGTTGCTTTCTAAAGGGTATAGTGTCGCCGGAGCAGAGTTGAGCAAACTCCCGATTGAGCATCTGTTCATAGGGCTTGGATTAGAGCCAAAAATATCAAAATTTGGTAACGTCTCACGCTATAGTGCGACAAACATCGACATATTTGTTGGTAATATTTTTGACTTATCTAATGAAATTCTGGGCCGTGTCGATGCAATTTATGACCGAGCAGCTTTGGTGGCTTTGCCGAAAGAAATGAGAAATAGATACGCAAAGCATTTGTTAGAGATTACAGACACAGCCGAGCAGTTAATGATTAGCCTTGAATACGATCAAAGCCTGATGGAGGGGCCACCTTTTTCGGTTAATAGTGATGAAGTAAATCAACACTATAAAGA
>NZ_JADEWV010000057.1 GCF_015207455.1 Microcoleus sp. LEGE 07076 | reverse complement strand
CTAATAACTTCTTCAACTTAAAAGCTTTGCCAAAACATTTCGCGTCATCTGCTGAGCCCCGGTATTCAAAACCGAATCCCGCAACTGCGGCGCGTTGAAATCGTCCAATCCCCAAACCCACTGCATTGAACCTGTCGCGAATACTTTCGCCCCCGAATCTGCTGTATAAATCGTCATGTCAGCATAGCGAGTGCCGCCGCCGTGAGGGTACGGAGAATGGGCGACGCGAACTGTATTTTTCGGGGCATTGCCAAACATTCGATCGACTTCGTAACCCAACAGTCCCGGCAACTTGTCGCCCTGTTTTAAATCAGTTTTTTCTAGCAGCCAATCTGGGGCAATGTCATCAATTACAATATCAGAATTAACCTGAAATGTTTCGTACATAACTTTGATTAAAGCATCTTCGGGACGACCGACAGCGCGGTCTCGCCAGCGGGCTGTCACCAAGGAATAGAGTGGTGGCAATTGATTGGAAGTAGCTATTAGGCCGCGTCCCGGTTTGCCAATTCCAGAATTTAATTCTCCAGCCGCTGCTATTTCTAAAGGTAAATTAACTCCGCCAACTTCTGCTCTAAATCCGTTGAGCGGGTCTAAATCCGCCATTTCTTTATAAGCAACAACAGTGCGGTTAATTTCTCCAGTAATTCTGCTCGGTTCTAAGCGAATTTGCCAGTAGCAAATATTGGAACCAAAAAAACCGATACTTACCCCTTTGTTTCTAGCATCTTCTATATTTAACCGCATATTTTTTGACCAATATTCGTCGTGACCTACGGACAAAAATGCTTTGTGAGATAATAGCAATCTGGAATTAAAATGCGTGTCGATGTTGGTGGCATAGGTAACGTCGTAGCCTTCTTTTTCCAACCACCTCACCATATTATATTCCCAACCAGCACTCGAAGTTCTCCTTTTTGGCTGAAAATTGGTCAGAAATTCCCCCGCACCTACGCCGTAAGCTGCTTTGCGGTTGGGACTCATTCCGTAGGGGCGGTTAAAAGAAACTTTATAAGCTTGTTTGCTGCGGCTGTTCCAGCGGTAAAGCGATTTGTAGCCCCAATTGTTGTAGGCTTGAAATGTGGTAACGCTGGATTGAAATAAAATGTCGGATTTGCGATCGTCATCCCGCACTGCAAAGATAATATAACTTTGCTTGGACGTTCGGCTGGCAGTTAGTTTGGCTAAATAAATGCCGCTTGTCCAGCCATTCTGGCGATCGCCAATTCGCAAAATATACGGGTATTTCCAATCGCATTCTATCAGTCCAGATGCTTCATCTTCTCTCGGCGGAGGCTGTCTGATTCCCTTGCACGCAATTGGCTCACTCATCCGGCGGCCGCCGAGTCCGTCATACCATCCGGTGCGGAAGATTTCTATAGTATAATTAGGTTCTTTAGTGTTGACAAATAATTTAATTTCACCACCGAGATTGACGCTAGTCACAGAGGCGTAACCTTCGATTTCTCGCTTCGTAGCAGGATTTTCTAACTCCCAGTCTGCGGTGCCGGGTTTTTGATTTTCTCGGGCTGTGGGATTGAGGGCGATCCTCTTCGCTAGCTTTCCTTCGGATTGCTTCGGTAACGCTAACGCAGTTTTTTCATAATTTGAATAATCTTGAGAATGTGCTGCGCTGTTATAAAAAGAGAGGGCAGCTAAGCCGAGTGAGAAAGCTTTCAGAAACTCTCGGCGACGCAATTTCCATAATAGTTTAACTGTCACGGGTTTAAGTCAATGAATTTTAGGCGATCGATTTTACGGTTGGGTTTAGGTGTAGCGGGCGCACAAATAATTCACATTAACCCAGAAGACATCATACCTCAGATAGATTGTATCTGAGAACAGCTTGTCAGTCGATTTGAGATTAAAGAATTGAAGAATCAGAAATTTACTTGCAGCATTGAATCTGGAAGATGGCAGGGTATGCGTTTTTGCGCGTGTCAAGGGCGATCCGATCGGGGGATGTCTCTTCGTATTTCTTCACATAGCATGATTTCGGTCTATGATATATGCCTTATGCCGTTTTTGTGTTTAAAGCCCGTTATCGCGTACCGCTGATGAGTCAATCCACGAATCCACCGCTATCCCAACCAATTTCTCGAAGAACCGCCCTCAAATTCCTCGGAGTCGGTGCCGCCGGCGGGCTGCTGGGCTACTCTCGATTTTCCAAGCCAGAACCCGCCGTTTTTGTGCAAGATTCTCTTGACTTGCCGCGAATGCTGAACAACCGCAAAACCGTTGCAGTTGTAGGTGCAGGCTTAGCAGGGCTCGCTTGTGCTTACGAACTTTCCCAGCGAGGCTTCGCCGTGACGCTACTAGAAAAATCGCCCCAACTCGGAGGCAAAATAGCTAGTTGGCCGATACAAGTGGGGAACGAAACTTTTATGATGGAACACGGTTTCCACGGTTTTTTTCCCCAATACTACAACCTCAAAAGTGTTGTTGAAGAACTAGAAATTACCGATAACTTTGTATCTTTAGAATCCTACGCTGTCGTCTTTCGAGACGGCAAATACCAACCAGAAGTTTTCCGTCCCAACCACTCAGCTTTCCCCTGGAATATAGTTGACCTGACGATATCTTCTCCCAATCGGCTCAAGTGGGGAATAAACTTGACCAAACCCGCTCACTGGCAAGTGTTTCGAGAAATTGGCGGCTTTCAAATGCAAAAAAGTTTCGATCGCCTCGACAATATATCAGTTGCTGACTGGGTAAAAGGAGAATTCCCGCGCGGACTTTACGACTTATATTTTTTGCCTTTTGCCAAGTCCAGTCTCAACGCTCCCGACGAATTGAGCGTCGGAGAATTAATGCAGTTTTTCCACTTTTATTTTTTCGGAAATCCCGAAGGTTTGGCCTTCAACGGCACGCGGCAAGATATGGGGACAAGTTTGGTGCAGCCGATTGCCAGAGCCATTGAAAGCAAAGGTGGTCAAGTATTAACAGATGTCGCAGTTAGTAATATTCAGTGGGAAAATGGCAAAATTGATTCTCTGAGTTATCAGTCAGGAGACGTGCAAAGTAAAGTTCCTTTTTGGGTGAAACGAAACGCGCTATTAACTGACAGCAATTCTACGGAATATTTCGGCGCTGGGGACAATGTATTTGCCGCTGCACCCGGAGGAAAAGAAGCAATATCTCTGAGCTGCACTCACCAAGGCTGCACTGTTATGAAACAAAACGACGGTCAATTTCACTGTCCTTGTCACGGAGCAGTTTTTGATGCTGAGGGGAGAGTTGTGAGCGGGCCTGCTCAGCGGGATTTACCGAGATTTAAGCTAGTCGATGAAAAAGCAGGTGAGGTACAGTTGGCAGCAGCGGTTAATAAATCACAGCCGCAGAAATTCGCACAAACATTGCAGGCTGATTACTATGTTTTTGCGGCCGATGTTCCGGGAATGCAGCATTTGTTTAGTTTAGCTAGCGGTGAGGTAAATCCGCAGGTGCAGAGCCGAATCGAGGGCTTGAAAATAGCCGATCCGTTTGCGGTTGGCCGTTTTTGGTTCGATCGCGAATTCCCCTGGGAACACAGCAACTTCAGTTCGCTTTCCGGCTACAAACTAACTGACAGCATCACGCTTTACCACAAAATTCAAGCTCAATTCATCGAGTGGAATCAGAAAACTGGCGGTAGCGTAGTGGAACTGCACGCTTACTGTTACAAGGAGAAGGAATTTCCCAACCAGGAAGTTTTGCTTGCTACTTTCGAGGAAGAATTGTATGAAATTGTACCGGAATTAAAAGCGGCGACTCTGCTGCACCGGGAAATGGTAAATCAAAAGAATTTTTCCGGTTATCCGCCCGGTAGTTATGCCGAACGCCCGGAGACTAGCTGCGCTGTACCCAATCTTTTGTTTGCCGGAGATTGGGTAAAAATGCCGTTTCCTTGCGGTTTAATGGAAAGGGCAGTGAGCAGCGGTTTGTTGGCTGCTAATGCTATCTTATACGAGGAAGGTTTGCAGAGGCGATCGCTCTTGACGGTGAATCCCGAAGGCGTACTGAAAATCTAAGGTTTGCAGCGGGGCGGATTTTATGTTATGCCCGCTAAAAATGGTTTGTAGTGAGAACTTTAGTCCTGAGATTTTTATGGCTAAAGTTTTCACTACAAACACTTTGATTAGAGGATTAAAAGCGATCGCCTTGCTGAGGAGAGTTAGTAATATTAGTAGCAATTCAGATGAGTTACGGTTTGTGGGTGTGGTTTCGCTGAACCCAAAAGGCAGAGCTTGGGAAGAAAAAATCATCGGCATTTATCTGGGTGCATCTGCGGTTAAAATATTGAATGAGTATAAAGCAATAATAGATGCTGAAGAGTAACTGGAAAATTCGTCGCAATAAATCTGTAATGTTTGATGCTTTTGCAACTGAATACGATTTTGCTGCTACCTTGCAAAATCAAAAAAGCGATTTTTTTATTAAAAATCTATCGTCCTCCAAAGGTACAGCATTAGATATTGGCTGCGGTTCCGGAATTTTGGCTTTTGAATTAGCTAAGTATTACGATCGGGTAGTGGCGGTAGATTTTTCAGCAAAAATGCTGGATATCGCCCGTCAGAAACGCTCATCCCCCAAGATCGAATACATCCAAATGGATGCCAGTCATTTAGCGGTCGATCGCCAATTTGATTTAATAGTTAGTGACTCCACTTTTCACCACCTCAAACATCTCCCTAGCACACTCCAATCACTAAAAAAAATATTAAACCCGCACGGCAAAGTCGTTTTTTTAGATAATGTCTCGGAAGTCGAAACACCTGCTACAATCAAGTACGTAGTAGGTGCAGCCAGAGATTTTATGCCCGACAGTTCCAAATACGGATTTCGCAATGCCTCAAGATTATTAAAATTTAGATTGTCGCCAAGCTGGTTGAAGCATTTAGCCAGCGATCGGTATTTGTCAGAAGGGAGATTTAAAAAAATTTACGGTCGCTACTTTCCCGGCTGTTATTTTGTAAGATTGGGTTCTTTGATGGGCGTAATTTGGGAAAATCTGTAATGGAAAACAACGGGGTAAAATCAGTATCTGGAAGCAAACAAAAAACTCACCTCCGCGAATTGAGCATTAATTGCGATCGGTGGTATGCAATCGCCCGCAGTACAGAGGTGCAAACTGCGCCAGTAGCTGCGAAAATCTGGAATCGGGCGATCGTGCTTTTCCGCGACAGTGCAGGAAAAATCAACGCTTTAGAAGACAGGTGCCCGCACCGACAAGTCAAACTCAGCCACGGTAAAATCAAAGGCGATTTAATCGAATGCGCTTACCACGGATGGCGGTTAAATACAAGCGGAGAATGCGCCGAAGTCGATTATTTAGCAGAAAATCAAAAGCTACCTAACTGCAAAATTCGCTCCTATCCAATCAAAGAGCAAAACGGTTTTATCTGGCTGTTTCCCGGCGATGCAACCCAAGCCCTAAAAATAGATTTATTAGACTTACCAGAGTGGGAACATCTCAATTATATTGCCACAGTTTCAGTCATCGACTGTCAGGCCCACTATTCATTTTTAATTGAAAACTTGATGGATATGTACCACGGACACTTGCACGAAGACTTGCAAGCTTGGGCAAATCCAGTATTAGATACTTTAACAGAAGACGAGCATCAAGTAACCGTCCGCTATCAGGCACAAAGTTATTACAAAATAGATAAAATTTGGTCAATTTCTCAGTTATTTTTCAAATCTCTGCGGAAGCTGCACCCGGAACCGCTAGAGGTGAGTTACGTTTACCCGCACTGGGTTTCAACATTGGGAAGCGACTTTAAGATTTACTGCTTGGTTTGTCCGGTAAGCGAGACAGCAACTCGCGCTTATTTAATTCATTTTACCTCATTAAATGCGTTTTGGCGGCTGCACAAATTGCCTGTTTGGTTTCGCAAGTTTATCAAAGATAGTTGTTTCGGTGCAGCTCAAAAGTTATTAGATGGTTTGGTGCGGCAGGATGTGTTGATGATTGAAGAAGAACAGCAGGCTTTTTTGCACAATTCGGAAAGGAAGAGTTACGAACTAAATCGGGCTTTAGCCAGTGTGGAAAGGTTGATCAGAAGTCAGGCGGAAAATGGGTGATTGAGCCGCAGATTGACATCTGTGGCGGGACTAATCAAACCAGCCTGCACAGGCTAATATATAGATTTAACCAAAATCATGGAAGTACAACCGAGGGAAATTCGGCGTTATATTATAAGTGATGGCAGAGTTCCTTTTGCCGAGTGGATTGATTCCCTGCGCGATCGCAATACCAGAGCTAAAATTAATAATAGGCTAAAACGAGTAAGTCTTGGCAATCTGGGAGATTATCGTTCAGTAGGAGGAGGGGTTTTTGAGCTGAGAATTGACTGGGGCCCAGGCTACCGCGTCTATTTCGGACAAATCGGATTAACAATTGTGCTTCTCCTCTGCGGGGGCGATAAAAGCACTCAATATCAAGATATTCTCAAGGCTAAGGAGTATTGGGCAGAATATGAAGAACGTGACAGCGCCAACCAGTGATAGCTGGCTAAATGCACTAATTGAATCGCTAAAAAACCCCGCCGAAGCTGCGGCTTACCTCAGTGTGGCTTTAGAAGTAGAATCACCTGATTCTCAACTGCTGCGGGCGGAATTTCAAGACGTAATTGATGCGCGGTTGCGGGGGAATAATCTCTCGAAGGAAGCTCAAATGCATCACCAGAAACTAGATAAAATTATTTCCGAAAGTGGCGCTTCTGAAATTTACACTTTGATCGCGTTATTGGATGCGCTAGGATTTAAGCTAAGGGTTATTTTAAAAGAAGATGAATTGGAGATCGGGGAATGAAACCGATCGCCAATCTGCGTTAATCTGAGTTAATCTCCCGCTATCTGCCGTCAAAAAAATATAAATCCCGCAGTACAAACCTTACTTTTTAGCGCGCTGCTGTTGGTAAACGCTGAGAACTTTATCCGCATAAGTAGCAGTTGCGCCACTTTTGCAAGCTGCGGACTCCCCAGTCATCCACCAGCAAGCGGCGCGGCGTACAGCGGCGGTTTCATTGTTGCTGCTAGCTTTGTATTCGTCGCGCAGCAAATCGCGCACGATACAGGTAACAATTGATTTGGCTTTTGTCGCGTCGGCTTCAAATTGTTGCGGTGTTAAATCTTGTTTGGTACAGAATTTTGCCCAGCGGGAAATATTGCCCGGTAAAACTTGCCACTGACTGTACATTCCGTCATTTGCGGTTTGTGGCGGCGCGGCTTGTCGCAGCGCTTCTACGAGGGCGGAAACTTGCGCGTCGGTGACTGCGGCTGCTGCTGGAAGTGTTTGCAATCCGAGACTAATTATCAGGCTGCTGAGTAGTAGATTGGTTTTTGCGATCGATTTAAAGTTCATTGACAATCCCCTGTTTGATTTAAACTTTGTTTCCTCAAACAAGGTTTACTATTTTGTCGGTAGAATGCCTCTGTCTTAAGTATGATTTGCCCACTTAATGCACTGTCGATCGCCCTATTATACAAATTGTTGAGCAAATAGGATAAAATCATGGAAGTAAAACCCAGGGAAATTCGCAACTACCTGAGAGCAGATGGGACAAATCCTTTTGAAGATTGGTATAACTCGCTCCGGGATACCACAGGCAAAAATAGGATTCGGTTAAGGCTTAAGCGAGTCATGACTGGTAATCTAGGAGATTGTAAGTCTGTCGGAGAAGGAGTTTTTGAACTCAAAATTGACTTTGGCCCTGGATATCGGCTTTACTTTGGACAAGTCGGGCTAACAATTGTACTTCTGCTAATAGGTGGAGATAAGAGCACTCAAGAGCGAGATATTGGCAAAGCTATTCAATATTGGAGAGACTATGAAAGACGTGAAAGCACCAACGAGTAGGAGTTACCAAGAATTTCTGATCGAATCTCTGAGAAATGCCCAAGAAGCAGCAGGTTATATCGAGGTGACATTGACAGAAGCCAGCGATGAACCTAAATTGCTCCAAATGGTACTCAAAGACGTTGTAGATTCTCGGCTAAAGTTCAACAATTTATCACAGTCAGCTCAACTTCAATGGGAAAAACTCGACAAGATGTTGACCGAAAGTGCAGGTTCGGAAATTTACAGTTTGGTAGAATTGCTCGAAGCGTTAGGATTTAAACTAGAAATTACTGTCGCAGATATTGAGTTGTCGGCTGACTCGGAATCAACGGAGATTGGGGAATCAGAATTATCGCCCGAACCAGCTAATGCAAGTTAAGAAGTAAATCGCGCCCTCACCCTTCCAGCACAAAATCTAACAATCTGTGAGCCATTTCTAGTTTACTGCAAGGTGCTATTTCTACTTGTTTGCCGGCGGCATTAATTAATATTGCTTGATTGGTATTGCTGCCGAAACCGGCACCTAATTTGTCGATCGGGTTTGCGGCAATTACATCCAATTTCTTCGATCGCAATTTCTCCAGCGCCGGCTTGACAATATCCCCAGTTTGTGCTGCAAACCCGACGAGTTTTTGATGCGGCTGTTTCAATTTTCCCAACTCTGCCACAATATCCGCTACCGGTGTCAAAGGTAAAGAATTGGGGAGTTCCTGCTTAGGCAATTTTTCACTGCTGTACTCGGCCGGCATCACATCCGCCACCGCCGCCGCCATCACCGTCAAATCCGCATCGCCAAAGCAGTCTAGCATCGCCTGCCGCATTTCTCGGGCACTGGTAACTGATCTCGCCCGCACACCAGACAGCGACAATTCCCCAGTTATGCTGTGTACCAACGTCACAGTCGCGCCGCGGTGCAGTGCAGCTTGCGCCAAAGCTATGCCCATTTTGCCCGTGGAAGGATTGCCGATAAACCGCACCGGATCGAGGTGTTCTCGGGTTCCTCCCGCGCTGATTAACACCCGCTTACCCGCTAAATCTCGATCGCCCTTAGCATACAACAGCGACTCAATCTGAGGCAAAATCTGATTAGGTTCTGCCATTCTACCGACACCCGCGCGATCGCACGCCAGCATTCCCGCCCCCGGATTCGCCGCATGATAGCGCCGATAAGTCAACACTTCCCGCCAATTCCGCTGCACCGTCGGCTGTTCCCACATATCCGTATTCATCGCCGGCGCTAGCAAAATCGGGCAAGTAGAAGCTAAAACAGTATTAGTCAACAAATTATCAGCAAAACCCCCCGCCAGCTTAGCCAAAGTATTAGCTGTCAGGGGAGCAATTACAAAAACTTCCGCCCATTCTCCCAGTTGAATGTGCAGCGGGCGGCCGTGACTTGCTTGCCAAAAATCTTTGTCAGTAAAAGCAGGATGGCGGCAAAGAGTAGCAAAAGTCAAAGGCGTTACAAACTCCCCCGCAGCATCAGTAAGAATCGCCTTAACTTCAGCTCCAGCTTTTGCTAAAGTTGAAACTACTTCGCAAACTTTGTAAGCCGCAATCCCGCCGCTAACGCCGATTAAAATTCGTCTGCCCTTCATGTCATTTTTTCATAAAAAAGAATCAAGAAAGAAATTAAGATGAAAATAGACAAAAATCCATAACTCATCTGTTCAATTCACAACAAAATATGCTGTTAACTTCTTCCTCAATTCTGTAGAAAATTTTAAGCTAGATTTTTAAGCCTATGCTTCGTCGTAGGCTTCCATATCCAAAAGGTGGAGATAAGGTTCAACCAGCTCCGGCCGCTGAAAAGCAAGCGATCGCAACAAATGCCAATCATTCAATCCCTCAAAAGGATCGGTATAATCGTCAACTTCCAAACGGACAGCCAATTCTGCCACGTCTTCAGAAGTAAGTACAGCAATATCGCGCGATGCTTTGGTTAAAGTTTTCATGTTTTTTACCCCTGCCCTAGACTTCCGCCATACTATATCCTAAGCCTTTAATCAGATTTCGACACAGTTTCTACAACAAAACTTCGCATTACATCTACAACTTCCGGGCGAATCTCGTGTCCCATGTTAAATTCTCGGTACAGCACAGGAGATCCCCAAGCCGTCAAACTGTCGCGCGATCGTACAGCAGCACTCACAGGCACAATAGTATCTCGAGTACCGTGCGCGATTAAAACAGGCGGCAAAGCACTCCCCGCAGCGGGCGAAATCGACGAGTGCAAATAACCGCTCAGACAAATTAAACCCGCTACGGGCAAAGTCAATCCCACATCCAGAGTCATCGCTCCGCCTTGAGAAAAGCCCCCTAAAATCGTCCGAGACAAAGGCACGCCCGTGCTGCTTTCCAAAGAAAGCAAAAATTCCCTCAGCAATTGCCGGCTTTCTACCAATCCCCCAGCATCTTTGCTTTGAAGGTCATACCACGCTTTGCCCCCCGTTACTTGGGGATGGGGAAACGGGGCATCGGGAAACACAAACTGATAATCCGGCAAATTGAAAGCCGGTGCTAAGGCACTCAAATCCCGAGCATTAGCACCCCACCCGTGTAAAGCGACAATCAAAGCGACAGGTTGGCGATCGGTTGTTGGCGGAATGCTAATAAATTGTAAAGACATGGTACTGTTAGTAATTGGTAATTTGGCATTACTACAATTATAAATTGTCGCGGCTAGTAAAACCAATATTTTAAGGTTCAGAGTGCGCCGCTGCCCACCTTAATTCTGTCAATTCGCATCTGACTAACTGTTAAATTTAGGGTGCGCTGCGACATAACCCAATCGGCAATGCGCCGCTTACAAAACAGTCCCGATTTCCTTCAAATAAACCCGCATAAACGGTTCCCCGTGACCCAGACTATACTGTTCGATAAACCCCTGGCGGTGAAGAGAAACACTACTTCCTTCCCTGACCACAACAGTATCGTCATCAGTGCTTTGTTTTGCTAAAATCATCTCAGTTTCCCCGGGATTATCCAGCACCACCATATTGCTGCCCCGATAAAACATTCCTTCAGCTTCCAAAACATCTTCGGGATATTCAGCAATCAACAAATCCAGCTTGGGATTCCGCAGCAAAGTTTGCACGTTAAGATTGTAATTAGTCTGCAAAACTTTTTCAGAACGGTTGACAAAAACTCCGCCGCGACAAACAGCACCAATTGTCCAATCGGGATGCTGCAATAGAATATGGTCGATGGTTTCTTGCAGTTCCTGCACCGAGATTCGGTTGAAACTAATAATCGGAATTCTGGCGGATTTTCCCGATTCAAAAAAAGTATCGATAATATGCGAAGGCACATCAACCCCTTCTCCGACAGCCGGGTTGAGGTGCATAAAAATTCCCGGCGCGGCATTGATTTCGATAATCCCCAAATTTCCGGTTTTCCAAGATTTGGCGAGTGATTCTGTTACCACATCTATTCCCAAACAAGTTAACCGAAAATGCAGGGCGATATCTTGAGCCAAAATAATATTATCTGGGTGAACGGTGCGGGTAGCGTCGATGCTGACACCGCCTGCGGAAAGATTGGCGACTTTCCGCAAAGAAACAGTACGATCGCGATCGAGTACGCTATCCAATGACAGCCCTTGTTCTTCCAGATACATTTCCATCGCTTCGTCGGACTGAATTTTGCTCATCGCCGAAGTTGGCGTATCCAAACGTTCGGGTTTGCGGTTTTCGCGGCGGATCAATTCGCGAATAGTTGAGTCGCCGTCTCCTGTTACCGCAGCGGGTCGGCGTTCAGTTGCAGAAACAAATTTGCCGTCAACGCACAGCAGCCTAAAATCCGATCCTTTGATGCTATTTTCTACAATTATTCGCACCGGTTCTGTTTCGGGAATTGCCTTAACTGCTCTTTTAAAAGCCGCCTGCAATTCTTCAGCATCTCGGACATCTGCGGTGACACCAATTCCTTTATGACCGACTACTGGTTTAACAGCCACTGGGTAGCCAATTTCTTTGGCGACTGACAGAACTCCGTTTTCTGTGGAGACGATATCACCTTTGGGAACCGGAAATCCTAATGTAGCCAAAAAAGCTTTACAATCGTCTTTGCGTGTGGTAAAGTCCGAGTCTAAATGGCTGTCGGAATCAAAAGTTGTTGCAGAGCCGCGCACCAGTTTTTTGCCGTAACCGTATTGCATCAATCCTTCATCCCACAAATAAAATGCGGGAATGCCTTTTTGGGATGCCGATCGCATTAATGAATAAACTGTCGGGCCTCCGTAAACAGACTGCCGGAACATATTTTGCAGCGCGCCTATTTGTGCTGACAATGGGAAGTCTTGATTTTGATCGATCGCTTCAAACCAATCCCAAACAGCGTAAACTACGGCTTTGGCGCTGCGGGCGTGAAGTGCTTCTATGCTGATTCTGTTAAACTCAGAAAAGGGCTTGATGTTCCAGTGTTGGAAGTGCAAACCCATGTCGAGTTTTGCTACTTCTGAGCAGGTACGAGCGAACAGTTGAGCGTGGTTCGAGAAAGTTTCGTGCAGCAGTTGCGGGTAGCGATCGCCAATAATTTCATGATAATGTGCGATCGGCTTTGGTTCCCGATCGTCCGTCACCGCAAAATCAAAAACTAAAGCCGCTGTTTCTAAATAAGGGTTTGGCCCAATATAGTATTTGAAATTGAAAATATCAAAAACATCGGTTTTTCGAGCATTGACACGGGCTGCATGGGTGCTTTTTTCTTGCAGCATTTTATAGCCTCCTTTTAACTAACCTGTCATAATAACTCTCAGGTCGGTACATTGCATACTACCGGACGGCATAGATCAGCCCTCGCGCCAATAAACATTGCATATTCAGGGCGGGCCCGACACCCCACAAGACTTTTATTATTTTTTGACATACAGTTTAAATGTAGAACAGCTTATTGCAGAGATGGAGCATCTGTGTTTTGCTTTCGCAGCGATGTCCCCGCGCAGCCGATCGCTTTTGCCAGACTCGCGAAGCACTTGCGAAACCATTAGTGAGAAGTTAAGACTGGCGCTCCCTTTGTCAATTAGTAAAAATTACTCAAAAAACTGCTTTTAACAAAAGTCGAAAATTCGCAATTTGGAGATGAGCGGGGATAAATACTGTGCCCGGCTCGATCGCCCAAATCTCAATTTTCCACCCCTAATCTCACTAAAATATGAGTATAATTGCTGATTGACAAATGCTTCCCCAGTTTAAATTTTTCAGCAAAAATACAAGAGTGGCGAAACTGGACATCACTCAAACAAAAAAAATTTACAAATCAACGATAGGCTCCCAAGGGAAAGCGGGAGAGCGAGACAATTTTCCAATACCCGGGATCGATTACCAACCACTAATGACTAAGTAGGTGAATGGCAAAATATATAGGTATGGCTTCAGGGCAAAATGCAGCAAAACGAAGCAACGGCAATAGTTGGGGTAACTTTACATTTTGTTGCATTTTGCGGTTGATTTGTGGCTACTTATTCAAATAAAAAAGCTATAACTTTGGAGAGGTACAGAGCCAAATTAAATTGGTTATGACTGTGAAAAAGGATTTAAGAGGCAGCAAATTATGAAAATCGCACAAACTGCTCTAAGGGATACAGTTCACCAATTAGCTGAGGAAGCATTTCACCTCAAGCTGATTTCTGGGTACGGAGACGGTCAAAACAGCAACGAATATCAGATTGTCTGGAACGGCAAACCCCGACACTTGCCTTTAGAACGAGCGCGTACAGTATTGAGCAATTTGATCGAGCGATCGCACTAACTGCCGATCGGACTCATTTAGGACTTACGCTCATCAACCCAGTTTCTGGGAGAAACTAACATCAGGAGGAGCGAAAAATCGCATCTGAAAGCGGGTTGATGACCCCCCGCGCCTCAGTCCTGTAATGTAAACTCATTTTTTGATCCCTCCTCTGCCAGGAGGGGTTAGTTTTTTGTACCAAAAACTGGTCAGAGCGATCGGATGTTCTGTGATTTCGAGCCTGGGGGTAGCTCTCGTGGCAGCATCTGCGTGCGGTGTGATCGCATTTGTGGTAGTGCTGTCCACCAGGAGCGAGTATATATAGTCGCTTGATTCCCACACAAATGTTTCCTAGCAATCTCCGATGACAGCAATCCCAAACCTTGGCTCACCCCAAATAATTTGTATATCGTAAAACTTCTGTATCGAAATCTACCTTTTAGCAGTTTTCCCGAAAAAAAATTTATGTTTAATTAAAATATAATCTATTAAAAGTACAAAGCGTATGGCGGGCAGCAAAAATCAGGGGAAGTTACTAATTATTGGCGGCGCTGAAGACAAAGACGGCGACTGCAAAATTTTGCGGGAGTTCTTGCGGTGCGCCGGTGGCACTAAAGCGCGCATTGTAGTGATGACGGCTGCGACAAGCTTGCCGGGAGAAGTTGGAGATAATTACATCCGAGTGTTTGAGCGGCTAGGCGCTGAAGATGTGCGAGTTGTTGACACCAAGACACCCGAAGATGCCGACAATTCAGATTATTTAGAAGCGATCGAACAAGCAACCGGCATATTCTTTACCGGCGGAGAGCAAGCGCGGATTATTACCTGCTTGAAAGACACCAAACTCGACGCAGCTATGCACAAACGCTACTCCGAAGGGATAATCATTAGTGGCACCAGTGCCGGCGCGGCGATGATGCCAGACATGATGATTATTGAAGGAGACTCGGAGACAAATCCACGGGTTGAGGTGGTAGCAATGGGCCCGGGAATGGGTTTCCTGCCGGGAATTGTCATCGACCAGCATTTCGCCCAGCGAGGTCGTCTGGGACGCTTAGTTGCCGCACTTTTGCTGCAACCAGCAGTCTTGGGGTTTGGTATTGACGAAAATACAGCTATTTTAGTCAGCGACGATCAGTTTGAAGTGATTGGCGAAGGCGCTGTAACTGTCATCGACGAGTCGGAAAAACTCCATGACAATATAGAGGGACTTTTGAACGATGAGGCTTTGGCGATTTGTGGCGCGAAGTTGCACATCCTCCCTCACGGATACCGATTTAATTTGAAAACTCGCCAGCCGATATTGGATGTGTTAGCAACGGCAGCATAGAAAGCGCGATCGGCTGATACCAAATCCGGGTAAGGAATGAGAATTAAATAACTTACCATTTTTATTGTTCTTGTGGGATGGGCGGGAGAGCCCATCCCACAAACTTGTGTAAATTATTTAATTGGCGCTGCTAACATACCCCTGTGACTCGCTTGGCGGTTGCAACTGCCAAACGAGTCAAACTTTCCTCGGCGCCGACTGGTTCATCGAGGCTATCCAAAACCCGGATTTGCTATATATGAGATTGTCGATTTTATTGACAGATTTTGGGGGCGGCGCACCCTACAGATTTGATTGTCTTTTTATACAAATCATCAAAAAAATTGCAACAGTTTTGTCAGGGCGGGCCGATCGAGAACCCTTCGAGAAAACAAAATATTAAATAACCCGCGATTAATAATACTGTTGCATAAATTTATCTAATTTGTATTGTGTAAAAATATTAAAAGACCGATTAGCTGATGAGCATTGTCCACTGCATTAACTGCTGCCATTCGGGAGATTGAGCTAATAAATCTGCATCCAATTCATCGCCTGCTTCATGCGAAAATTCGGCAAAACAGTCGGCCCAATTAATGACTGTTTCCACAGGCAAATAAGGCGTATAATTCCAGGAACGCTGCAAAAACTCTACCATCTCAACAGCATGACCGGTGCGGTGCAAATACCAAGCAATCCAAACGAAGGTACTGTACTTGATTTGCTTTTCCAACAAACGTATTTGATCGGGCAATTCGGGGCGGGCAAAAAAATTGTCCGTGACGGCGGCTAGGGATTTAGCCTGAGGCAAACCTTTGTACATGGCGCTTTGTTCGTGCTGGCGGTAGCAAACGGTTACTTGCTGCAGCCAATCTGCTTCGCATCCCATTAAGGCTAAACGCAGCACTAAATCTGTATCTTCTGCTGGAGGAAATCGAGGGTCGAATCCACCAGCGCGCTCTAACCAATGGCGGCGAAATACCATCGCGCTGGGTAATACTGGTTTCCATCGCAGCCACATTTCTAAGTTTAATTTAGGGACTTTTTGCCAGGGTTTGACATCTTTTATCGGTTCGCCTGTACTGTTGACTTGACGCCAGCCGCTGTGGACTATTCCGAGATTTGGTTGCGCTGCAAATACAGCGATTTGTGCTGCTATTTTGTTGGGGAAGAAGTAGTCATCTGCATCGAGAAAGGCGATGAATTCTCCTCGGGCTAGCTCGATGCCACGATTTCTGGCAATGGAAACTCCTTGATTTTGTTGGTGAATGTAGCGAATTCGATCGCCATATTGCTGTAAAATTAATCTGGTGTCGTCTCGAGAGCCGTCGTCTACTACAATAATTTCCCAGTCTTTATAGGTTTGGTGGAGCACGCTATCTACCGCTTGGCAGATGTAAGCGGCGCAGTTGTAAGCCGGAATCACCACACTTACCTGCGGGGTTCGATCGCTCATAATTAAGATTAAGTTTTATGGATTATACCATTTTATATTTTATATTTTATATTTAAAAACAGGAAATGACTGATGACCCTGTGGCTTGGATGTTGCCTAAAGCAGCATTTTTTTGTGAACTGGTGGGAACTAATATTAAAATCAATACACGCTTAGCTGGTTTACGGAAGTTCGGGCTTTGAAATCAAGAAAAACCATGCAGCGTCTACAAGATTTATTATAAAAATCCTGTGGCGTCTTGATTGTACAATACTTATCGGGAGACCTGGAGGGTCAGGCACCCGATAAGTGAGGCTTTACGAGCATAATTTTGGTTCAAGAATTTGCTAAGGTAAGTTGGTGCAAATTTAATAAGTCGTGGTGGCGAGTGGTTAAAGGGCTGCGATCGCCTTTTATCTTCAAGTATTTATCAGCTATTTGCAATACCTGTTGCGGATTTGCCGGCTTGCTCAAGAAATCGGAAGCACCTGTGAATTTCGCTCGCGTGCGGTCAATTATACTGTCTTGACCTGTCAAAAACACGATCGGAGTTTCCCGAAAAGCCGGTGTTTTTCGCAAAAAATTGCACAAAGCAAAGCCGGTTGTCTTCGGCATCACCAAGTCCATAAAAATTAAACCAGGCTTGTGTTTGGCGAGGATGCCCACTCCCTGCATCGGGTCTTGAATTTTGAGGACTCGATAGCCTGCGGGCAATAAAATTTGCTCTAAAAATTCGCAGACTGTGGGACTGTCATCGATACAAGCAATCAAAGGGCGACCCGGCCGGGCGATCGCTGCTGCAAGTCGCCACTGTTCTATCGGCGAAGGCAAGTCTGGTACTGTACGGAAATTTACTAAACCCTGCGTGATGTAATTAACTAAAGCGCGAGTTGCCACTGTCACGCACTGCTTTTTCTTAAATGCAATATCCCAAAGAGTATTCTCGCCGTTGAATACGTTAGCCAAAGCTATCAAAGAATTAGAACTAAATCGATCTTTATGCAGCTCGGCAGAGTTTTTTAACAGCGGCGCTTGTTCTGGATCTACCAGCCACAAACCCATTGCTTTCCATTTTTGCCAAGTCTGTTCTGTAGAAGACAGAATTTGCTGTACTTCGGCGAAAGACAGCATTAAAGAAGAGATTACGTTAGAAGAATATTTTGAGGAGGGGCGCCACTCCCGGCGCAAACCCGATTGACCGATCAAAGCAAAGAATACTTCCGAAACGCTGCTGTGGACGATCGCCTTAGCTTGTTCCAAACTCATTTCGCTGGCGGCTATCCCTCGTTGAAGCAGTTGATATTCCCACAGTTCCGCAGCATCGAGGTCTCGGAGATCGACTTGAAAGTTGCGACAGTGTTGCCCGATCGCCCTGTACCAGCGTCTGGCCCTGTGCGCTCCTCCTGTGGCATAAACCAAACTACCCCGAAAAAAGTATAGTTGCCACTGTTGTTCCCCTTGCTCTAAAAGCAGCTTTCCCGTTGCTTCTTTCTGGCCGAGCACTGCCAGAGTATGAGACAACATTTTGTACCCGATTGCGCTCCCAGACATATCCACTCGCATCCCCTTTAGTCTGTTTCTACGATTATATAGCTGCCCTGCTGTGGAAAAGAACAGTAATATTACTGAATTTTGCTCAATAAAAACACTTAATGCTGCGACTTCAACTCGATCGGGTAGTGATATTAATTGCCCTTGCACCGTCAGGTGAGTGTTGAGTGTTGACTGTTGACTGTTGGAACAATAGTGATGACAGCGGAAACGATCTGATACCAGTTCCTCAAAATAATCCAATTGAAGAAGCCTGCGATCGAAACCGTTAATTCATCAGGCATTCCCGATGTTCAAATTTCGGGTGCCATAAGGTATCATTCCCCTCGGTGGTGTTAGCCGTCAGGGTGAAAAGCCTATTTGCAGAATTAATTAATAACTAAAATTTTGCTTGTGACTAATGACTAATTCTCCTCATTATGTTTGGGAGGTACTGGATCGTAACCTCCTGGATGAAAAGGATGACAGCGCAAAATCCGCTTAAGGGCGATTGAGCTGCCGCGGGCCGCCCCAAATTTTTCTATTGCTTCGATCGCGTATTGCGAACAAGTGGGCTGAAATCTACAGGCGTTGGGCAAGTAAGGAGAAATCCCCATTTTGTAGCCTCGGATTAATCCGATTAATAATAATTTCACAATTTTCACCTCAGCGCTGAATTAAATTAATCGCAAAATCTTGTCCCATACCGCTGAAAGCTAGGTGAATCCACAGCATCCCCAGCGGTTCCAGCAATCGAGCTTGCTTGAGTTCTCCGGCATCTGCCACTTCAAATCCGATATCTTGCGCGAGATTAGTGACAATTTTCTTCGCATCTACATTGTCTCCGCAAATAAAAGCAGTTGCTGTTTGCGAACCGAACTGCAAATTTTCAAAACAGCTTGCGCCAATGTTGTTAAAAGCTTTGACAATTTGCGCTCCGATCGCCCATTTGGCAATTTCTTCGGCCGCCGAAGTTGTGTGTCCGATTGTCAGTCCCGCAGCAAGTCCAGCGGGTGTCAGCTCGATCGGGTTAGTAGCGTCAATAATAATTTTGCCAGTCAAATCTCCCGCAGCGGCGATCGCCTCTTGCGTGCCGTTCCAAGGCGTAGCTAAGATCAAAATTTGACCGTGACTTGCAGCTTGTCTAACGCTAGCCGCCCGCGCATTTCCTCCTGTAGAAGCTACAGCAGACTGCACTTTTGCACTCTGCGGATCTCTAACACCAAATACAATCGAGTGATTTTTTTGAGTTAAAATGCGTCCCAGAGTTCCGCCAACATTTCCTGCACCAATTATACCTATTTTCATGTTTACCTTTTTGATAGCTAAAGCACAATTTGAGGAGACAATATAATACTTGTTTCTGAGGAAGCTACTTGACCGATACCTAAAAATTTACCATCTCGATCGTAAACTTGCAAGGGATAGGGAGGTTGGGCTGTTAAGTTTTCGGGAGGATTGCTACTAATTTTCTGGTTCCCCTCTATCGGCGTTTCGGGAATGGGGAGGCGCTGTCCTTGAAACCAGCGTTTGGTATATTCAGGAGAAAGGACGATCGTGCCTAGATGTCCCAAAACCTGCGCGGGTAAAATCGGGCGGAATGTATTCTCCTGCAATTGCTGTTCCAATTCGGCAAAACTGAGACTTTGGTCGATCGAAAAACCGCTGCTTTCGGTACGAGTCAAACAAGCCAAAGTACCGCCTGCATTCAACTGTGCGCCCAAATCCCTGGCGATCGCCCGAATGTAAGTACCCGCCCCGCAGGCGATCGACAAATCCAACTCAGGAAAATCCCCCGACCGCCAATCCAAGATTTCCAGCCGAAAAACCTCTACATTCCTAGCAGCAAGTTCCACCTTTTCGCCTTTTCTCGCTAACTCGTAAAGGCGTTTTCCTCCCACCTGAACCGCACTAAAATTCGGCGGAAATTGCTCAATTTTTCCTAGGAAGTTCGGCAGTGCGGCTTGCACTTTTTCTAAAGTCAAATCCGGCACCGGTTGAGAATGGATAATTTCTCCTTCTAAATCGTCTGTAGCGGTTGTTAAGCCAAACCGAATCGTACCTCGGTAAGCTTTGTTGTGTTGGAGAAATTGCAGCAATCTGGTTGCTTTACCCAGGGCGATCGGCAAAACGCCAGTCACCGCCGGATCGAGAGTTCCTCCGTGTCCGACTCGCTTGAGTTGCAGTAGTCGGCGCACTCGACCCACGCAGTCGTGAGATGTGATGCCCGCAGGTTTGTGGAGATTGAGAAAACCGTCAGTTGTCATTTGTTATTTGTTAGTTGTTATTTGTTATTTGTTATTTGTTATTTGTTGGTTGTTGGTTGTTGGTTGTTGGTTGTTGGTTGTTGGTTGTTATTTGTTATTTGTTAGTTGTTAGTTGTCAGTTGTCAGTTGTTAATTGTCAGTTGTTAGGAAAATTTTAGCTGTTAACTGTTAGCTGTTAGCTGTTAACTGTTAACTGCCAACTGCCAACTGTTAACTGCCAACTGCCAACTGCCAACTGCCAACTGCCAACTGCCAACTGCCAACTGCCAACTGTTAACTGCCAACTGCCAACTGCCAACTGCCAACTGCCAACTGCCAACTAACAACTGCCAACTAACAACAACCAACTGCCAACTGCCAACTGCCAACAACCAACTGTTAATTAAAAAATAAAGTCCGTGCGAGAGACAGTAACTCCCAATACAGTAGCGAGAATTTCTTTGCTGCTTGTAAGCTGAATAATTGTACTGGCCGAAGTTCCTGTCCCGGCAAAAATGTTGAGTTGACCAAAAGTGAGGTCTGCTCTCAAGCGAATTTTATCGGTACCAACAGTAAAATCGGTAATCACATCGTTGTCTGCCGATCGCCCGATCGCAAAAGTATCATTCCCGGCGCCACCAGTCAAAGTATCTCTGCCGCGATCGCCCGACAAACAATCATTGCCGAGGCCGCCAAACAGCGAGTCGTCCCCCGCACCGCCAAACAGCGTATCATCGCCCGCGCCGCCCAACAAAGTATCGCTGTCTTGGTTGCCAAAAAGCAAATCATTGCCATCGTCGCCGCTTACCGAGTCAGAACCTTTGCCGCCGTAGACAGTATCGTCGCCGGCGTCGCCCAAAACGGTGTCGCGGGCTGCACCGCCGAACAGCAAATCATTGCCCGCATCGCCCACAATTGAGTCGTCGCCGTCGCCGCCGTACAGAGAATCGTTTCCGCTCAAGCCGAAAATGCTGTCTGGCCCGCCCAAACCGAATATCAAATCAGCGCCTCCAGTACCTCTGAGGGAGTCAGGGCCGCTGGTGCCATTGCGGGCGTTAGCAGCCCCTCCGGGACTGGTACCACCGCTGGTGGGGGTTGGGGTTGTGATTACGATCCTGACTGGTACTGCTGATGGCATGATTTTGCACAGTGGTAGAAATTTGCCATTCTAACTTAGCTTAAAAGCTGGAGTTTTTTGGCTTGATCTGAGGTAATACCAATTTCATAAAGTAGCGCTAGATATTACCCCCCCAACCCCCCCTTATTCAGGGGGGGCTAAGACTTCATCTATAGCACATCTTTAGAAAAATGGTATAAGTTGAAAAATTATCAGATTACTTTGTCTCAAACACGGCGCAATCATTCTGAACGGAAGCTGGAACCACCAATAACTCAAATTTATACTAACACGATCGCCAAACTAAACAAAGCTGATAATATCAACTTACTGCCAGGATGGGAAGGTGCTGGAAGTGCGGCTTGTTTTGGATTTTTTAACCTGCTAATTCGCGCTGAAGGATTTGTTTTTCAACCGAGACATCGATTCGCAAGCTTGTGAATTCGTTGATGAATTTTGGTGAGAGTCTGCTGCGTCGCGATGTACAAAGTGCGATCGATATATAGCCGTTCGATCTCTCCTATGAGGTGCCGCTGGGCCTAGGGCACAGGGCATACCTCAAAACGCGATCGAACGGCTATATATAGCGGTTTTCACTAACATGAGGTACGCACGAGCGAGCGGTAATAGGTAATTGCCGGATTGGTAATTTGAGTTCTGGTTAGCTACCAGCTATGATTTGTGACTCATTACCGATTAGCTTTTTCCCGATTTATTACTGATTGCGGGAGTCTAGCTCACCTAACCGAGAAGTGCTATAGTTGGTTTTGACGCTTATTTAGGCTACCTGCAAGTCTAGGGCTGCGATCGTTTTTTTTTTGAAAATTCCTATGGCTGGCTTGGAAATTTTATTTAGGCTACCTGCAAGTCTAGGGCTGCGATCGGGCTTGGCTAAATTCATCAAGCCCCCAGAGGACAGCATCCTATTTTTTCCGTTGTGCGCTTGCTGTCAAGGTAAAATTGAGCGTATTGGCGGGGTAGTGCCGATCGATCGAACTATTTTCTTTGCGTAAAAATTCGCCAACCTGTAGGTGTAAAATTTGGGGGGTCAAATTTTTAGGCTATAATCTATATAGAGTAAGGGTTTGATGCTCCCTCTCGGAAAAATAGGTTGGCGAAATTGCTAGAACTGTTGCTGGATAAGGATTTTAAGTTGAGGTGCGATCTATGGTATTGACAGAGCGAAAGCTGAAATGGTATTCTCTGAGGAGGTTGGCGAAACTGAACCTTGAAAACCAAATAGAGCAAGGGTTTCACACACCGGCGGCCGCAATAAACCACACTCCCTACTAGGGATTGAAACTCAGTCATCCCTTCTCCAAATGATTGGATTCCCCAATCAGAGCCGCAATAAACCACACTCCCTACTAGGGATTGAAACTTGGAGATTTCGCTGTTGCGGAGAATTCGATCTAGGCCGCAATAAACCACACTCCCTACTAGGGATTGAAACTCGATCTGCTGTTGCGGGTACAAGTCCACAAAAAAGCCGCAATAAACCACACTCCCTACTAGGGATTGAAACATGCTTGGGCTATTCGGGCCATTCATTTAGGGCTTGCCGCAATAAACCACACTCCCTACTAGGGATTGAAACACGCTTCAGGCATCCCTCTCTACAGCCTTTACAATTACAGCCGCAATAAACCACACTCCCTACTAGGGATTGAAACGTAGCAATGTATAAAGAAAGGAAGAACATATCAATGCCGCAATAAACCACACTCCCTACTAGGGATTGAAACAAAAGACCCTAGAGATACTAACTTCATGTTTGCAGGCCGCAATAAACCACACTCCCTACTAGGGATTGAAACGTAATTTTTGGTCGCTGCAACTTCCTTTACAACGCCGCAATAAACCACACTCCCTACTAGGGATTGAAACCTGTCCCTGCAATTCTCTGTGATGGCAGCACTGTTGCCGCAATAAACCACACTCCCTACTAGGGATTGAAACCGATTTACGGAATGGGGGAATATTCAGCAAACAGCCGCAATAAACCACACTCCCTACTAGGGATTGAAACTACTTTCTGATGAAGGCTTTTCAACAACTCAAGCCGCAATAAACCACACTCCCTACTAGGGATTGAAACGAACAACTTAGTCCGTTGCTCGAACCATTTTTTTAGAGCCGCAATAAACCACACTCCCTACTAGGGATTGAAACGGAGAATCATTTTTGCAGTCTAACGAAACCTTTATAGAGCCGCAATAAACCACACTCCCTACTAGGGATTGAAACTTCCTTGAATCAGAGACAGACTCCATTCCTTCGGAAAGCCGCAATAAACCACACTCCCTACTAGGGATTGAAACAGAACGAATGCAATTTCAGCAAAAGTTGCCCACTGAAGCCGCAATAAACCACACTCCCTACTAGGGATTGAAACATGAGACAAGCAAATAAAGCTCGTGAGGCTGAAATTATGGAGCCGCAATAAACCACACTCCCTACTAGGGATTGAAACCTATAAAGGCGATCGATTTTTCTATATCAAGATGTAGGGCCGCAATAAACCACACTCCCTACTAGGGATTGAAACCTGTACCCCCCCAACGCGCCCAACACAACATCAAGCCGCAATAAACCACACTCCCT
This sequence comes from Microcoleus sp. LEGE 07076, assembly GCF_015207455.1. GTDB lineage: Bacteria > Cyanobacteriota > Cyanobacteriia > Cyanobacteriales > Microcoleaceae > Microcoleus. Next base: position 9,211 of record NZ_JADEWV010000057.1, on the reverse strand, counting down.
ACTAGGGATTGAAACCAGGACTGACAACTTGGAGCATACAAACCCATTTCATGCCGCAATAAACCACACTCCCTACTAGGGATTGAAACTTAAAATGTTAGCGATGCTTCTTTCTTTTCATTTGCGCCGCAATAAACCACACTCCCTACTAGGGATTGAAACGAAAATTTTACACTCGCCGAAGCGAGGCAGCCAAGCCGCAATAAACCACACTCCCTACTAGGGATTGAAACAATTTCCTTACGATAAGAGAAAAAGCAAGCGCAGGAAGCCGCAATAAACCACACTCCCTACTAGGGATTGAAACTTTGAAATAGGATGAACAGTCATTCTTGTACAAACAAAAGCCGCAATAAACCACACTCCCTACTAGGGATTGAAACACGAGCGCTCATGGCACTATTTGGTAGCAATATGCCGCAATAAACCACACTCCCTACTAGGGATTGAAACAGAATCTTGCACACAACCAGAAGTTTTGGAATTAGACAAAGCCGCAATAAACCACACTCCCTACTAGGGATTGAAACGAAAAAAGGAGAATTTTACCCATCAGAAATAGCGAAAAAAGGCCGCAATAAACCACACTCCCTACTAGGGATTGAAACTTGCACTAATTAGCTTATTCATATAAAATCTTTCACGCCGCAATAAACCACACTCCCTACTAGGGATTGAAACAAGCACGCAAGACCCTAATAATGTTGTCCGACATTCTGCCGCAATAAACCACACTCCCTACTAGGGATTGAAACGTATCATGTTTTCTCTCTGTTCAAAATTGCGAAATTTGTCATATCGCCGCAATAAACCACACTCCCTACTAGGGATTGAAACGGAACATCGGCAACTGCGGACTTATGCACGTCAATTGCCGCAATAAACCACACTCCCTACTAGGGATTGAAACGCGTGGCTACAAATATGAAGAAGGCAAGCTAAAAGTTTTCGGCGCCGCAATAAACCACACTCCCTACTAGGGATTGAAACTTGAATCGCCAGAGGATTTATCGGATGTGGCCGCAATTGAGCCGCAATAAACCACACTCCCTACTAGGGATTGAAACAAACTAGATGCTAATACTGTGGCGGCTGTGTTGTGCCGCAATAAACCACACTCCCTACTAGGGATTGAAACAGAACCTGGTTTTCTTTAAACCAGAGACAGACTCCCGCCGCAATAAACCACACTCCCTACTAGGGATTGAAACCATCCTCCCTATCCTGGTTGAATGGATTCGGAAGGCCGCAATAAACCACACTCCCTACTAGGGATTGAAACGCTTGATAGAACTGATGCTGAAATCAGTCGAACGGTTGCCGCAATAAACCACACTCCCTACTAGGGATTGAAACTTCAATGGACTGGGCTATGAAAGCTGCAATGGCTGCTAGCCGCAATAAACCACACTCCCTACTAGGGATTGAAACCTATTTCACTAAAAGTATATCCAGATTCCAACAGCCGCGCCGCAATAAACCACACTCCCTACTAGGGATTGAAACCACAGTTCAATTCATCAAATTTGCTCTGAAATTTTAGCCGCAATAAACCACACTCCCTACTAGGGATTGAAACAAGCTTTTCATTGATTGAGGTTTATGAAAAATGGCCGCAATAAACCACACTCCCTACTAGGGATTGAAACGTCTCCATCTCTGCTGGCAACTCCGATTTGGGGTCGAGCCGCAATAAACCACACTCCCTACTAGGGATTGAAACTGCCAGTGCCAGCCACACAAGTAGCTGAAGTCTTGCCGCAATAAACCACACTCCCTACTAGGGATTGAAACAAATAACTGGAGGCTGTAACTGTAGAAATCCCTGCCGCAATAAACCACACTCCCTACTAGGGATTGAAACACCAATATGTGACCGTTACGGCAGGGCCTTTCTGCCGCAATAAACCACACTCCCTACTAGGGATTGAAACTTAATTAAATCCAAGCGATTTGCTAAGTTTGTCCTAGCCGCAATAAACCACACTCCCTACTAGGGATTGAAACTTTATAGCGGCAGTAATTTGAGCTGGCGTAGCAAATTTACGCCGCAATAAACCACACTCCCTACTAGGGATTGAAACAAAACTTCCAAAACCTGCCGCCGCAATTTCCTTTAGCCGCAATAAACCACACTCCCTACTAGGGATTGAAACGTTCGGGACGGGCATAATAAGCTTTTGCAATTACGCCGCAATAAACCACACTCCCTACTAGGGATTGAAACTTCCTTCCAAATATCTCGAATTATCTTTTTAAATGCCGCAATAAACCACACTCCCTACTAGGGATTGAAACGCTGAAGTCTTCGGATTCAGGCTCGATCAAAAACGCCGCAATAAACCACACTCCCTACTAGGGATTGAAACCGGTGACGGCACGATGATTTCATGTAGAAAACCAGGCCGCAATAAACCACACTCCCTACTAGGGATTGAAACGTATTTATATTATAACGCGGTAGACCGCATAATAAAAGCCGCAATAAACCACACTCCCTACTAGGGATTGAAACTGGCTATCACTGGAGTTAGCGACTCGGTTGAGCCGCAATAAACCACACTCCCTACTAGGGATTGAAACGAGCAAAATGCTTGATATCCCGATCGCCCTCCTGAAGCCGCAATAAACCACACTCCCTACTAGGGATTGAAACCTGCCATTTTTGGAATCTTTACTTGTAGTTCTTGCCGCAATAAACCACACTCCCTACTAGGGATTGAAACTCCGAATGCGTTGTAATCGCCAATCAATTCAATGTCATGCCGCAATAAACCACACTCCCTACTAGGGATTGAAACTGTAATCTGCGGTAGTGATTGATTGTTTGACTATTTCACGCCGCAATAAACCACACTCCCTACTAGGGATTGAAACGTATCAACACGAATTGCAAAGACTTTCATTGAATGCCGCAATAAACCACACTCCCTACTAGGGATTGAAACAGAGAGTAGAGGACGCTAAAAACTTTCAAGTATCCTGGCCGCAATAAACCACACTCCCTACTAGGGATTGAAACTTTAAAATCCTCGTAAGTAAGAATAACATCATAACGAGTAGGCCGCAATAAACCACACTCCCTACTAGGGATTGAAACGATCGATTTGGCAGCATCTCCACCACTGGGAACCGATAACGCCGCAATAAACCACACTCCCTACTAGGGATTGAAACGAATTAATCCTTTTGTTTGAGAACGTATCTCTGCTACGGCCGCAATAAACCACACTCCCTACTAGGGATTGAAACTTATCTGGAATAGCGGACATAAGCAGGTTAATATCTGTGAGCCGCAATAAACCACACTCCCTACTAGGGATTGAAACTTATCTCTAATCTTTCGGACTTACCCAATACCCCTAGCCGCAATAAACCACACTCCCTACTAGGGATTGAAACTCACCGTAGTGATGCCATTTTCCGGCAATTTTTACGCCGCAATAAACCACACTCCCTACTAGGGATTGAAACGTACTCGCGATCTTGTTTTGCGTGATGTTGCAATTGAATTTGGGCCGCAATAAACCACACTCCCTACTAGGGATTGAAACGGACTTGAACAATAAGCAAACCAATACTCATTGCGCCGCAATAAACGCCGCAATAAACCACACTCCCTACTAGGGATTGAAACAGCCAAACCACGAAACAAATCACGCATATCAGTTTTTGCCGCAATAAACCACACTCCCTACTAGGGATTGAAACTTGGCTCAAATAATCCACAATGTCTTCTATACGATGCCGCAATAAACCACACTCCCTACTAGGGATTGAAACCGATATTTCCGACACCTCCACATCCTTTAGGTAACGCCGCAATAAACCACACTCCCTACTAGGGATTGAAACCGGATATTAGGCAAGCGACCCGCTGCTAATATAAGCCGCAATAAACCACACTCCCTACTAGGGATTGAAACCGATCGGACGGCGGGAAAACTTGATGTAATTGGTTGGGCCGCAATAAACCACACTCCCTACTAGGGATTGAAACTTTCCTTTGATGGTATTAAAAATTGCAGCCAATGGCCGCAATAAACCACACTCCCTACTAGGGATTGAAACTTAAGATTGAGTTGCTCCGATATGTTGAAATTTGCCGCAATAAACCACACTCCCTACTAGGGATTGAAACAACAATGGAATAGTGTCCAACGCATTGGTAACAACGCCGCAATAAACCACACTCCCTACTAGGGATTGAAACCAGCGGGGTCTGAGCTTTTTGCATTCTTCTATGTAGTGCCGCAATAAACCACACTCCCTACTAGGGATTGAAACCCGTACAAATCACAACTTGATAATTATTACAATCGCCGCAATAAACCACACTCCCTACTAGGGATTGAAACGAAGCTTGAAAGGGCGCATAGAATGGAATCTTCGGCCGCAATAAACCACACTCCCTACTAGGGATTGAAACGGCTACTGACAAGAGGCATTGGCACAAAACCAAATGTCAAGCCGCAATAAACCACACTCCCTACTAGGGATTGAAACAAGAACGGGAAGTAGACGTGGCTGTATTTATTCGGCTAGGCCGCAATAAACCACACTCCCTACTAGGGATTGAAACGTATGGTATGTCAAGCAACAATCGTCACGCTTCAGCCGCAATAAACCACACTCCCTACTAGGGATTGAAACAAAGCATTGTAATCAAACGTACTAGGAGAAACTAGCCGCAATAAACCACACTCCCTACTAGGGATTGAAACAATACTAAAGAAATGATTTCTACAGCTTATGGCATGGGTAAGCCGCAATAAACCACACTCCCTACTAGGGATTGAAACGTACTCATCCATCAAGTCGCTAATAATTTTTTTGCCGCAATAAACCACACTCCCTACTAGGGATTGAAACATTTTAGGGGGATTAGTATGGCTGCTTTAGATCCTCGAGCCGCAATAAACCACACTCCCTACTAGGGATTGAAACGCGCCCGCGCCCAGCACGTTTTTGCCGCCAGTGAAGCAGTTTGTATCAGTGCAGCAGCCGCAGCCGAGAGTTATTTGCGGTTCGATCGCATTCTGGAAGTTGCGCGCGAAACTAAAGCTGAAGCTATTCATCCGGGTTACGGATTTTTGAGCGAAAATGCGGAATTTGCCGAGGCTTGTGCAAGGGAAAATATTGCATTTATCGGCCCGACTCCGAGTCAGTTGCGGTGTTTTGGATTGAAGCACACCGCGCGGGAATTGGCCGCTGCAAATCAAGTGCCGCTGACTCCCGGAAGCGAACTTTTAGCAAGTTTGGAGGATGCCCAAAGGGCGGCTGGGGCGATCGGCTATCCGGTAATGCTCAAAAGTACCGCAGGGGGTGGCGGCATCGGTTTGCAGGCTTGTTTTGGCGATCGAGATTTGACAGAATCATTTGAAAAAGTACAGCGTTTGAGTCAAAGCAATTTTCAACAAAGCGCTGTTTTTTTAGAGAAATACATTCAAACAGCCAGACACATTGAAGTCCAAATATTTGGAGATGGCAAAGGCAATGTTATAGCCTTGGGGGAGCGAGATTGTTCGGTGCAGCGGCGCAATCAAAAAGTAATTGAAGAAACCCCCGCCCCGGAAATTACCGGCGAACAGCGTTTGCAGTTGTACTGTGCAGCCGTGCGGTTGGGAAAAGCAGTAAATTACCAATCAGCAGGTACTGTGGAATTTGTGTTTGATGTCGAGGCGAAACAGTTCTACTTTTTGGAAGTCAACACACGCTTGCAAGTCGAACACGGCGTGACTGAAGCTGTCAACAACATCGATCTCGTTGAGTGGATGGTAAAACAGGCTTCTGGGGATTTGTTACCTCTGCAAAATTATCAATATCAGTCGCAAGGACACTCAATTGAGGTGCGAATTTATGCTGAAGATCCCGGCAAGAATTTTCAGCCGAGTTCTGGGTTGCTCAATTTAGTTGCGTTTCCTGAAAACGTCCGCTGCGACAGTTGGATAGAAACTGGAACTGAGGTAACTCCTTTTTACGATCCGCTGCTAGCAAAAGTAATTGTTTGCGGGGATAATCGAGAACAGGCGGTCGCCAAACTCAAAGCTGCTTTAAATGCAAGTGAAATAGCGGGAATTGAAACTAATTTAGATTACCTCCGCCAGATTTTGGACGATTCCCGATTCAACCGGGGCGAACTGACCACGCGCTTTTTAAACTCTTTTGAATACGCCCCTTTAACGATCGATGTATTGGATGGCGGAACCTACAGCAGCATTCAAGATTATCCGGGAAGAATCGGCTATTGGGATGTGGGCGTGCCGCCTTCTGGCCCGATGGATAATTTCGCATTTCGATTGGCAAATCGTTTAGTAGGAAATCCCGAATCGACAGCAGGATTGGAGTTGACAGCCACAGGCCCAACTCTGCGATTTAATGCCGATACAGTTATGAGTTTGACTGGTGCAACGATGAAGGGAACGCTTAACGGCGATTCGGTGCCGTTTTGGACGGCAATTCCAGTAAAAGCGGGTAGCATTCTCAAGTTAAAAGCCATTGAAGGCGGCGGCTACCGCACTTATTTAGCGGTGAAACACGGCTTTAATGTACCTGAATATTTGGGCAGCAAATCAACGTTTGTACTGGGCAAATTTGGCGGTCACGGTGGTCGCACGCTGCGTCCGGGAGATGTATTAAAACTCAACCAAACAGCAACTTTGGCAGCGGAAATATCTTTGCCTGGGGAAATAATTCCTACCTACAGCAATCATTGGGAAATTGGTGTTTTGTACGGGCCTCACGGCGCGCCGGATTTCTTTACTGAGTCAGACATTGAAATGTTTTTCTCAACAGCGTGGCGGGTGCATTACAACTCGACTCGGACGGGAATTCGGCTGATCGGCCCGAAGCCAAGTTGGGCGCGTCAAGACGGCGGAGAAGCGGGTTTGCACCCGTCTAACATTCATGATAATGCTTATGCGATCGGCACGATCGACTTTACGGGCGATATGCCTGTAATTCTCGGTCAAGACGGCCCGAGTTTGGGAGGTTTTGTCTCTCCTGCTACTATTGTGCAGTCCCAATTGTGGAAAATCGGACAACTGAAACCGGGTGACAGCATTCGTTTCTACTGTTTGAGTTTTGCTGAAGCTTTGCAGCGAGAATTAGCACAAGATAGGCAAATTGCTACTTTTTGTTTGCCTGTTTCTGAGGCGAAAGCGGAGGAATTGTCCGCAGTTCCGGCTTCTCCAATTTTGCACGAAATTCCTGAATCTCCGGGACAGGTTGCTGTTACTTACCGTCAAGCTGGAGACCGATATATTTTAGTTGAATACGGCCCTTTAGTGCTGGATTTAAATTTGCGTTTCCGGGCGCACGCCTTGATGGCATGGCTGACAGCAAATCCGCTGCCGGGAGTTATCGAATTAGTGCCGGGAATGCGATCGCTCCAAATTCACTTTGAGGGCCGCCAGATTTCGCAACAGCAGCTAATGCAGGCGCTGATTGCGGCTGAGGCGGAACTTGGGGCGATCGAGAATATGGAAGTGCCGGCGCGCATTGTACACTTGCCTTTATCTTGGGAAGATGAATCGACGCTGCTGGCGATTGAAAAATATATGCAGTCTGTGCGATCGGATGCACCTTGGTGTCCCAGCAATATTGAGTTTATCCGCCGCATCAACGGGCTTGACAGCATCGAACAAGTCAGAGAAATTGTGTTTAATGCTAGCTATTTAGTGATGGGTTTGGGAGACGTTTATTTAGGCGCGCCCGTCGCAACTCCCCTCGATCCGCGCCACCGTTTGGTTACTACTAAATACAATCCCGCGCGCACTTGGACTCCTGAAAATGCAGTTGGCATTGGCGGCGCGTATTTGTGCGTTTACGGGATGGAAGGGCCCGGAGGTTATCAATTTGTCGGCCGCACGGTGCAAATGTGGAATCGGTTCAAACAAACCGCGGATTTCCAGTCTGGTAAACCTTGGCTGTTGCGTTTTTTTGACCAAATCCGATTTTATCCCGTTTCTCATCAGGAATTGCAGTCCTGTCGGGAAGCATTTATTGAAGGGAAGTTTCAATTAAAGGTTGAGGAAATCACTTTTAATTTAAGAGAATACAATCAGTTTTTAAGTTCTATTTCTAGCAGTGCGGCTGAGTTTAAAGCGCAGCAGCAGACTGCATTTAATGCAGAGCGCGATCGCTGGGCCGCCTGCGGGGAATTTGATTCAGAAGCTGCGGCAGAAGCGTCGGCTGATCTGGCTGCTCAGGCAGCGGGGGAGGTTACTTTGCCCGCTGGTTGCGAGGCAGTTGTCGCTCACGTTTCTGCAAATGTTTGGCAGGTGCTGGTTAATGTTGGAGATGCGGTTGCTGAGGGCGATCGCCTGTTAATTTTGGAAGCGATGAAAATGGAAATTGCGATTACTGCTGATGTTGTCGGCACTGTGGTCGAGTTGTTTTGTGAAAAAGGGCAAACTGTGACAGCCGGACAAATTATAGTGGCGGTTCAACCGCATTAAACTCAAATCTTGCACATACATTTTCAAGAATCGGCTGTCCGCCCTGTTCTGTCAAAGATTGAATTTCTTGTGAGCTACTTCTGAGTCAGAAGTAAGCTCCTATTTTTTGCAGGTAAGATGCGTGTTCCACAAAGAGTGAATAGGGAGCATCTCATATTTGTAAAAACACTTCTTTTGACAAGCGAATTTCAAAACTTGTACAAGCCCCCGGATTGATTTGTGCAATCCAAAATCTAAAATCTAAAATCCTCAAGCCCCCGAATTTGTCCGTGGGGTAAATCCAAAATCCAAAATCTAAAATCTAAAATCGAATGACTCCTTCTTTCTTCCTTCCTCTTTCCTCTTTTCTCTTGTCTCCTGTCTCCAATTTCTAGCTTGGCTGCTTTCCGACAGAGATGATCCCAGTGAATTTCTTGTGGGGTGGGCAGGAGAGCCCGCCCTTTAAAAACTTATTGCAAATGGTGCAATATCTCAGATTAAAGATAGTTCAAATCTCCGCAGTAAACATCTGTTTTCCCAAACAAAAAGCGCCCCTATTTCTAGGAGCGCTTTTTGTCAATCAAAAGTTAAAACTTAACCGTTGATAGAAGGAGCAACCATTGCAACTGGAGTTGTTTCACCCGCTGCCAAATCGAGCGGGAAGTTGTGAGCGTTGCGCTCGTGCATTACTTCCATACCCAAGTTAGCGCGGTTGATCACGTCAGCCCAGGTATTGATTGCACGACCTTGAGAGTCGATAATCGATTGGTTGA
>NZ_JADEWV010000379.1 GCF_015207455.1 Microcoleus sp. LEGE 07076 | reverse complement strand
AGCAATGAATAAGTCTAAAACGCGGGACAACCCGACGGTGGAATGGAATCAAATCAATTGGCGAAAAGCCGAAAGATTGACATTTAAGTTGCAAAAGCGTATCTATCGAGCAAGTGAGCGTGGCGATGTTAAAGCAGTGAGGAAGCTTCAAAAGACCTTGATTAATTCATGGTCTAATAAGGTTTTGGCGGTACGACGGGTTACACAAGACAACACTGGCGTGCGACGTGAAGTCGTACATTAGGCGCATCTGCGCTGAATAACTGGAGAGCCGCCTCTCCCGGAGAACTCTCTCTCTCCGTCCCCACATAAAAGAGTGTCGCACTCCGCCTACAACAGAAGTAAGTAATGAACCTGTTGGAATGCAAGGCATGAAAGCCCCGCAACTGATAGCCTAATTCGGTGAAAGGGCAAGGGGAAGACTGAAAAGGGTTAACGTTATGTGAATCACCGTAGATTCCGTTATGTCTAAAGAGTGAAATCAGGCTGATACACTCTAGCCAAAAGGCAAGTGAGTAGGTTACTGGCAGCGCCTTGTGGCTAGTAACGAGGGAGCGAAACTCTCACCGGAATATAGGTGGAACCCGAATCGGTCGAAGGTTAAATGTACGAAACATGATAAGCCCTATGGATTCTCAAGCCAGGTCGATGGCATGAGTAGGTTGACTGTAAGGAAAACGGAATTATCCAGAGGGTAAGGGATGCTGGAGAAAGCGAATGCTTCTGGTAATGCGGAAGATAGGGGTTCAAGCTTTGCCCCACATTGAAAGATGGCAGACTTCCAGCGGGTCTTCAACGGTAAATCTCACGTAAAGGAATCGAACCAACGTGGAAGATAGAGTCAGCAATGACATCGGAACGAAAGAACCGCTCAAGGAATGGGCATCCATTAATTGGAAGCTCATCAAAAAGCGCGTCAGAAACCTGAGACAGAGAATCTACCGAGCAGCCCAGAACGGTCAGTGTAATAAGGTCAAAAGCCTCATGAAACTGATGCTTCGCAGTTACTCCAACCTGCTATTGTCAGTGCGAAGAGTCACTCAAGAAAACAAAGGGAAACAGACGGCTGGCATTGATGGTCAGACGGCTTTAACTCCAGAGAAAAGAGTGAAATTGGTCAGAGAAATTCAGGAAAATACCTTATGGAAAGTCCGCCCAACTAAAAGGGTATACATACCGAAAGCCAACGGAAAACAAAGACCATTAGGTATCCCGACAATCAAAGACCGAATAGCACAAGCAATTGTCAAGAATGCCCTAGAACCAGTCTGGGAAACCAGATTTGAAGCCCAGTCCTATGGCTTCCGCCCAGGCAGAAGTTGCCATGACGCAATTGAGCAGACATGGATAAGACTAAACGCTCAGGGAAATGACAGATGGATACTGGACGCAGATATAAAAGGGGCATTCGACAATATTAGCCACGAATACCTGCTCAATGCCATAGGAGAAATCCCTGGTAAAGAGCTAATCAAACAGTGGTTAAAAGCAGGATATGTAGAGGCGGAAATATTCCACGATACAGAAAGCGGAACGCCACAGGGAGGGATTATAAGCCCCCTTTTGGCAAATATAGCCCTCGACGGGATGGAAAAACTCCTAAGCCAACATAAAAAGACGAAGGAGTACAAATATACCGACTCAAAAGGTAGAAAAAGAACGGAGAGGGAACACAAACCAAAATATGGGTTTGTTCGTTACGCTGATGACTTCATCATCACCGCAGAAAATCGTGAGAATTTGGAAGCCATTAAACCCATCGTAGAAGAATGGCTAAATCAGAGGGGTTTAAAACTTAATACGGATAAAACCCAAATCACTCATATTAATGAGGGCTTCAATTTCTTAGGGTTCAATGTCCGACATTACAAGGGTAAATGCTTAATTAAACCGCAAAAAGAAAAGGTCAAAGAATTCCTGTCTGGAATTCAACAATGGCTGAATCAACACAAAACGGTAAAAGCAACGGCAGTTATCCAGCACCTTAGCCCAATCATTAGAGGATGGGGGAACTACTACAAGCACAAGGTCAGTAAGGAGACGTTTTCTTACGTAGACTACCGAATATGGCAAATGCTGTGGAAGTGGTCGCTAAGAAGACACCCGAAAAAGGGGAAAGGTTGGATAGCCCAAAAATACTTCAGAACAATCAACGGGACGAAGTGGAACTTTGCCCAACCCTTCTTGAACAGACATGGTAGGGAAACATTAATAACCCTGCCGAAGCTGGCATACATCCCCATAGTACGCCATGTCAAAGTCAAAGACACGGCATCTCCCGACGACCCAACACTCACCAAATACTGGCAAGACCGCCAATCCAAATACGGGAAATCGTACTGGGCAAAAGGCTCAAAACTATATAACGTAGCGGTTAACCAAAATTGGAAATGTCCAGTATGCGGTGAACACTTGTTCAATGGAGAAGAACTGCACACCCATCACAAGATTCGGGTGAAAGACGGAGGCACGGACAAAGCGGAAAACCTTGTCCACCTTCACAAAGCCTGTCACAGGCATGAACATACAGGCAAACGTTCTGAGGTTTTGGAGGCTTGAGCCGGATGATGGGAAACTGTCAAGTCCGGTTCTTAGGGGAGGAGGACGCGGCGACGTGTTCCTCCTTACCCGACAAACGTACAGCAGGTGTGGATGGCATTAAATTGTTAACCCCAAAGCAACGAGTTAAGCTAGTAAGTCAACTCAAAGTAACTGGGAAATCTCAACCGACTCGTCGGGTAATGATACCAAAACCAGGAACCAATGAGTCCAGACCATTAGGAATACCCACAATGTACGACCGCGCCTTGCAAGCAGTTGTGAAAGCAGCACTTGAGCCAGAATGGGAGGCTCTCTTTGAGCCAAACTCATACGGTTTTAGACCAGGTAGGTCATGTTACGATACGATTGGAGCTATCTTTGACAGTATCAGATACAAAGCTAAATATGTGCTAGACGCTGATATTGCCAAATGTTTTGACCGCATTAATCACAAAGCATTACTTGACAAAATCAATACCTATCCAGGACTCCGAACACAAATTAAGTCCTGGCTTAAAAGCGGGGTATTAGACCAAGGTGAAATCTTCCCGACCAAAGAAGGCACACCACAAGGTGGGGTCATTTCTCCACTTTTGGCTAACATAGCCTTACACGGAATGGAAGAACGGGT
>NZ_JADEWV010000378.1 GCF_015207455.1 Microcoleus sp. LEGE 07076 | reverse complement strand
TTACGACGCGAAAAATAGAAAACAGCATTTTGGCATGGTAGAAAATGCTTACGTCAGGGCTGTAGATGCAGCAGGAAAAGAAATAGCCCGCTATCGCTTGTCAAACGATCCATCTTATGAAGGAAAATTAAATATGTTGATGGGAGAAGTATATCGAGAAGGCGGAGAGTGGAAATTTAAGGCTTTGGGAAATCCTTTAGCTGAGGATATGAACGGTGTTGTCGGTTCGTTTATGCGGTGATAAGCAGGTCAACGCAATCGTAAAACGCGATCGCTGTTAGAGTCCCGACTTCTTTTTTAAGAAGTCGGGGATATGCAGTTCTGGTTAATTTAATCCCGATTCAGAAAAAGCCCGATCGATTTCTGAAGCGATATTTAACTGGGAAGACCAATGTTGCAGGTAAGCCCTATCTAACGAATCTGCCTGAAGTTTCATCACTCCTAGAATATCTCGCCATTGCTTGTCTGACTGAAATCTTGACATTCTGTACCAAATGAGTTTTTGCAAAATTATATCTTCGGGGCTACAGATATAAAAGGTTAATTCTGGTCTGTCGTCTGGGTAGAATTGCTGTCGGCGATCGAGCTGAGATTGCTCGTATTCGCGATCGGGTTTAATCAAATAAATGTCTGGTTTAATGGCTGTCTCTAGGTGAATGACGTTGAAACTTGAACTTCTCCCCCTCAAAGCGTCTTCAACTGCAATATCGCTGATGTAGAATTCGCTTTGCATTGCTTGAATGAGGGACTGAGTTTGTTCTTTTCGGATGCTGATAGCAATGTCTGCATCCTGAGTAGATCTGGGTTCGCCGTGAGCGGAACTAGCAATTGAACCGCCAACATAGTAGGGAATTGACAGTGTATCTAGGATGTTACCAATTTTAGCTGCTAACCAGATCGGATCTTGCATTACAAGTTTTGTCTCTAGTAATTGGGCAATTTTAATAAAATCTTGTCCTAAAGTTGCTTTGATAAACTCTTGTTTGAGGTAGATGGAATCTAATTGAGGGTTGCGTTTTTTGATTCCCGATAAGGCTAATTGGCGGCAGCCCCTCGTGGCAGCAGAGGCTAATGCTAATCTCTTTGCGGGTGGCATTTGCCTCCAGAGATTAAACTGGATGATTTCTACTTCAATACAGGTGTCTGATGCTTGAGGTTGATATCTTGGTTTGAGGGTAACTGACTCACTTAAAATCATGTGCGATCGGTGGGTTAGTTAAATAAACAAAAACATTATAACTGGCGCGATAATTTTTATTTCAAATGTCATAAATATTAATATTTAGCTGCCACAAGCGAGATCCCCGACTTCTCCAAGAAGTCGGGGATCTGAACGGAACTCAAATGTTTTACGAATCTTTGACCGGACGCATTGTCGGGAACATCACGGCATCTCGGATGCTTTGAGTATTAGTTAAAAGCATCACTAACCTGTCAACACCGATACCCATCCCCGCACAATTAGGCATTCCCAAAGATAGAGCTTGAATAAAGTCTTCATCCATTGGATGCGCTTCGTCATCTCCTGCATTCTTCTGCGCCAACTGTTCTTCAAACCGCTTTCTTTGCTCTTTCGGATCGTTCAATTCTGAGAAGCCGTTCGAGTATTCCGTGCCGTTGATAAAGAGCTCGAAACGCTCGACAAATCCGGGTTTGCTGCGGTGTCCTTTGGCTAGGGGACTGACTTCGACAGGGTAGTCGATGATGAATGTAGGTTGAATTAGTTTGGGGACAACTAATTTGTCAAAAACCGCATACAGTACGTAGCCTAAACTCTGTTGTTCTAACTTTGACAGGTGCAATTCTAGTTTGGTTGCAGAGGCGATCGCACTTTCCAAGTCCAAGCTGTCAAAATCTACCCCAAACTCGTCTCTGACAGCTTCTACCATCGTTTTCACCTGCCAGTGTTTGCCACTGAAACCGGGATATTTTTCGCTGTAGTCGAACTTGCGTTCTAAACTAATCGTTTCTCCCTGATTTTCAATTTCCCGGACATCCCCAAATACCGCAGCCGCTGCAAAACACATCACATCTTCAACAACTGTTAAAATGTCGAACATATCAGCATAGGCTTGGTAAACTTCTAAAGATGTAAATTCTGGATTGTGGGTGCTATCAATTCCCTCATTTCTAAAGGCTTTTCCCAGTTCAAATACTCGCTCGAAACCGCCGCAAATTGCTCTTTTCAAGAACAGTTCTGGAGCAACTCGCAAATACAAATCAACTTCCAAAGCATTGTGGTGGGTGATGAAGGGTTTAGCGGCAGCACCGCCGTAAATAGCTTGCAGCGTCGGCGTTTCTATTTCGTAAAAGTTGGCATTCCAAAGATAGGAACGAATGCTTTGGACGATGCGGCTTCGCAGCATAAAACGGTTGAGCGCGTCTTGGTTGCTGGCTAAATCCATTTCGCGGTGGCGGCGGCAAACTTCGGGGTCGTTAATGCCGTAATAAGAGTCGGGAAATTGAATGGTAGCTTTTGATAAAAGCTTGAATTCTCGCACTAAAATAGAAAGTTCTCCCCTGGGGGTGCGGCAGCCGATACCTTCGATACCGACAAAATCGCCGACATCGAGTAATTGTTTTATTTGTTTGAAGCTTAAACCGACTTCGCCGATGACGATTTTTTTCTCGATTTTGAGTTGAATTTTGTCTGTTGCGTCTTTTAAATCGATGAAACAAATGCTGCCGCTGTCTCGCTTGGAAGTGATGCGGCCGCCTACTCGCAGGGAAATTTCTTCGGGATCTGTTTCTCCGTTTTCGAGTTCTTTTCCCGGCTGGCTAAATATTTCTCGAACTTGCTTGGCTGTGTGCGATCGCGCGTAGGATTGGCTAGGATACGGTTCTATGCCTTGCGATCGCAGTTCTTCTACTTTTTGACTGCGGACTTCGGCTTCACTGAGAGTCATTAGGTATTGCCTGGTTAAAATTGCCAATATAGCAGAAGGAAGAAGCGGAGAGGGAAAGAGGGAGAGGGTCCGAGTGGGAGAAAGGGAGAAAGGGAGAGGGGGAGAATGGGAGAAAGGGAGAGGGGGAGAGGATTTGACGATTGTTGAACAGATTTACTAATTCTTTTTGAGTAGCCAAACATTTTCGGTTGCCGCGCATATTCCTTTCAGCCCACCTGGTATGGATATGCTTTCAAGAAGCTTTAAATTATAAGCATCTTTATAGTGT
>NZ_JADEWV010000377.1 GCF_015207455.1 Microcoleus sp. LEGE 07076 | reverse complement strand
GACAGGGGTACGGGCGGGCGAGGTGCTGGCGGATGCTGTTGTGTCATATGCGCTACCTTAAGTTGCTGAGAAGGCTGACTCGAACAGATGATTTGTGGAAGTTGGACAATGCCGATCGCCACGTGCGTCTCTTGCACAAAGGCTGGACTGTTGCGATCAGTCTATCCCAAAAGAGGAGCACACTGCTGCACCAGTAACGAAATATTCTGCTGCTTGCAGGATGCGAATAAAATCGAGCTACTATCTAATATGGATTTTCGACACGGGAAATATTTTTTACCTGCCAAGACTTTTCGTTCAAAAAAAAGTATAAATTGATACTGCCAAAAAAGTATTAAGGACTTAAACCGATGAATTCTGTCGATCGGGCTTTTACTCCAGCTCTGGAATTAGCGGAGTCGATCCGCACTCTGGAAGTGTCGCCTCTAGAACTTGTGAATCTGTACTTGGAACGCATTGAGCGATTAAACCCCGAGCTTGGCAGTTATTTTACAGTAACGGCCGATCGGGCGATCGCCCTGGCTAAATCGCAAACCGAACAACTTGCCGGGTTAAACAAGCTGCAAGAATTGCCGCCTTTTTTCGGAGTGCCGATCGCCATTAAAGACTTGACACCAGTTACCGGGCTTCCGTGTACTTACGGGACTCAAGCATTGCAGGGTAATATATCTGCCTACGACGAGTCAGTAGTATGGCGGATCAAAGCAGCCGGATTTAACATTCTGGGCAAAACAGCAACCTCTCAAATTGGCTCATTGCCTTACACCGAACCCGAAGGTTTCCCGCCCGCGCGCAATCCCTGGAATTTAGACTACACGCCGGGAGGTTCCAGCGGCGGCTCAGCGGCGGCTGTAGCGGCGGGTTTATGCGCGATCGCCCAAGGTTCAGACGGCGGCGGTTCGATCCGAGGCCCAGCTTCCGCCTGCGGTTTAGTGGGCATAAAACCCTCGCGGGGGCGAGTTTCCTGGGCACCAGTCGGAGATTACCTCAGCGGCATTTCTGCCAACGGCCCCCTCGCGCGCACTGTAGCTGACGCGGCAGCACTTTTGGATGTCATGTCAGGCTACACAACAGGCGATCCGTACTGGCTACCAGATCCAAATCCGACATTTCTAGAAGCTTCAGGTCAAAAAGCGGGCAATCTGCGAATTGCTTTTTCTACCGCTATTCCCTCCGTGGGCGAGGCGGAGGCTATCTGTCAGCAAGCGGTACACGAAACTGTCAAATTATTGACAGATTTGGGTCACAATGTAGAACCCGGATGCCCAGATTTTACGGGTTTAATCGAACCGTTTACACTAATTTGGCAGTCAGGAGCGGCTGCAAGCGGCATTCCAGGCCCTGCTTTGGAACCGATGAATCGGTGGTTGTTGGAAAGAACAGTTTCCGCTGGAGAATATTTGCGGGCGGTGAATCAAATGCAGGTTATTTCACGGCGGATTGTGGGATTCTTTGAAAATTTTGATGTGTTAGTTTTGCCGACTTATATGCACTCGCCAATTCGGATCGGTGAGTGGGCGGATCTGAGCTGCGAGGAAACTTTGGCTAATATTATTAATTGGATTGCTCCTTGTCCGCCGTTTAATGCTAGCGGTTTGCCTGCGATCGCACTTCCGGCAATTTTAGATGATAACGGTTTACCCGTGGGTATTCAAATTATCGGGCGGCCGGCAGCAGAAGCAACTTTAATTGCTTTAGCCGCGCAGATGGAAGCGGCAAAACCTTTCCCAGTTTTGGATTTTCAATAGGTTTGTAGTCATGACTTTAGTCCTGGGATTTTTAGAAGGACTGAAGTCCTGACTACGAACCGGGTTTTTAGTCAGGACTTTAGTCCTCGGATTTAGATAAGGACTGAAGTCCTGACTACAAACCGATCTTTTGCGAAGAAACTGGGTCAATTCCGGTCAATCGTAGTTATTAGCAATAACGGCTGCAATTTCTCCAAAATCCCTCTTTAGATTGATAGATATTTTGATTTTTTATGGGAAAACTGGTAACAGTTCGGTGCGAATATGTAGGATAAGAAATTATGTTAAATTCCGGTCCTATCACTGCTCCAGTTCCAGTTTTCCTGGTTCTTTTAGCAATCATGTTAATCGCCCCGCTGTTATTTGAGCGCTTGCGATTGCCGGGAATAGTCGGTTTAATTATTGCTGGGGTAATTGTCGGCCCCAACGGTTTCCATTTGCTGGAACGGGACGCTACTATGGTTCTGTTAGGTACCGTAGGATTGCTATTTTTGATGTTCCTAGCAGGACTGGAAACTAGCCTCGACGACCTCAAACTCAATGCAGACAAAGCTATCATATTTGGGCTGGCTACTTTTGCGCTGCCGATGATCTTGGGGACGGGAGCAATGCTGCTGTTGGGATATAAATTGCTGGCTGCAATTTTGGTCGCTTCTTGTTTTGCTACGCACACGCTTTTAGCCTTACCAATTCTCACAAAATTGGGACTGATGCGAACTCAGACTATTACTGCGACTTTGGGGGGGACTTTAATTACGAATGTATTGGGACTCTTGGTGCTGGCAGTTGTTGTCAAAGCTTATAAAGGAAATCTCACTCTCGATTTTTGGTTATTTCTAATTCCATCTCTTACTATCTACACTTTTGCTACTTTGTGGGGAGTTCCCAAAATCGGTCGCTGGTTTTTCAAGAAATTCGGACATGACGAAAACGCCGAATTTATGTTTGTACTAGCCACCTTGTTTTTGGTTTCTTACGCAGCGGAAATGATTGAAGTTGAGGCAATTATTGGTGCGTTTTTATCGGGAATTGCCATTACTCAAATTATCCCCAAAATGAGCCCGCTGATGAATCGGATTGAGTTTATTGGCAATACGCTGTTTGTGCCGTTTTTTCTGATTTCGGTGGGGATGTTGATCGATCCGCTAATTTTGGTGAAGCAGCCGCAGTCTTTGTTGGTGGCTGGGGTGATGATTTTAGCAGAGGTGGCGAGCAAGTTTTTGGCAGCTTGGATACCGGGGAAATTATTTGGTTTTCAGTTTCCGAACATTATGGTAATGTTCGGTCTTTCTGTTGCTCAAGCTGCTTCTACTTTGGCTGCGATTACGGTTGCTTTTGATATTAAATTGGTCGATCGCGTAACGGTGAACGGCATCATTGCCATGATTTTAGTAACTTGTGTCGCTTCTCCTTGGATCGTATCTCGGTGGGGTCAAGAAATGC
>NZ_JADEWV010000056.1 GCF_015207455.1 Microcoleus sp. LEGE 07076 | reverse complement strand
AGTATGGGTTCAATTATTTCCCATTCTGAATCCGTTAGACTGCTACAATAAGGCATGGCTGCTGCTGGATAATGCTTTTGCGGTCACGTTATCACAACAACGTAAAAGATGTCAAATGGGTTCTATACAATAAGTCTAAGCATTTAATTAAGAGGCTAATTATGCCAGAAACTATTACTGCTGTGTACGAAAACGGGGTTTTTCGTCCCCTGAGTCCTTTGTCATTGAATGATGGGGAAACTGTGGAAATCACAATTGTAGCGGAAGTGTCGCAGCGCCAAAAGTCGATGATTAAGATGATGACAGAAGGGCAATTGGTGCCTTTTCCAACAAAACAGTTTAAGCTAGATGCCGCCGCAGAACAAAAGCGGCGCGAACTGTTTGAAAAACTGAAGGGAAGAGTGGGGAAACCTCTTTCTGAAATCGTTATTGAGGATCGCGGCCCGTGGTAAATGCCTATTTCTTAGACACCAGCGCTTTGGTTAAACGGTATGTGCCTGAATTCGGAAGTAATTGGATTCAATCAATTACTGTTCCAGTAGCAGGTAACTTTCTCGCGATTTCTCGGATTACTTGGGTGGAGGTATGCAGCGCTTTTTCACGCCGTCAACGAGAGGGTAGTCTATCTTTCGATGAGGTTAACCAACTTATGGGAGATTTTCTCACGGATTTTGACAACCAGTATGAAGTTCTTGAAGTCGATCGCACTTTGATAGAAACAGCGGGTACACTGGTGATGCAAAACCCGCTGCGGGCTTATCATGCTGTGCAATTGGCGGCTGCTTTGCGGGTTCAATCTACTCTCGTTAGTTTTTTCGTGCCAGATACTCAACTGGTTTTTGTTTCGGCGGACAAGAGATTGCTGGATATTGCTCATTCAGAAGGGTTGGCTATTGATAATCCTAAGAATTATCCGTAATCAAGCTGTTTCTAGTGAGGGATGCAAGTGTTCATAAAAATTATAGGACTAAAGTCCTCATTACAAACTAAATTACAAACTAATTTTAGTGCGATCGCTATTTAGAGGATTTCTTTTAAAGTTTTAACTAATATTTGATTCTGTTCCTCCGTACCGACAGTAATCCGCAATTTATCTTCAAGCCGCGGCTGATTGAAGTATCGAATCAATATTCCCCGTTCTTTCAGTGTTTGATAAATTCTTTCTGCATCGCCGCCCAGCGGTCTAACTAACAAAAAGTTGGTTCGTGAGGGCCAAACTTTAAAGCCTAATTCCTGGAAACTGAGGGCTAGTTTTGCTCGCGAGGCCTTAATTTTTTGGGCGTTGGCTGTTTTGTGTTCTGAATCTGCGATCGCACTCGCCGCCACTGCATAGGCTACAGCATCAACATTGTAGCTGTCTTTAATTTTATTTAATTCAGCCAGGAGCAGCGGATTTGCTATAGCAAAACCCAACCTCAATCCTGCTAGGGAATAACCTTTTGAAAGCGTTCTTAAAACTATAACATTATTGTACTTTTTTGTCAACTCCAAAGCATTATCTTCTGCGAAATCTACATAAGCTTCATCGATGACAAGAATACCCGATAACTCTTGAGCCAGTTTCTCCAAATCAGCCACAGAAATAGCTGTTCCCGATGGACTGTTTGGGGAAGCTACAAATGTCACAGCACCTCTGGCTGCTATTAGCAAATCGACGGGTAACTGGTAATCGTCGGGATAAGGAACTTCGACAAATTGTGCATCTTGAATTTGTGCCAAAGTGCGGTACAATACATAGGTGGGCGCAGGACAAACAATCTGTTTTCCCGGTTCGCCCGCAGCGCGAACTATCAAGTTTAATAAATCGTCGCTGCCGTTACCTACGGCAATCCAATCGTCAGCAACTCCCAAAACTTTACTAGCAGCGACGCGAAAATTTTTGCCCGTTGGATCTGGATAGCGCCGCAGCATTTCTCCGTCTATTTCCTGAAGCACTTTTAAGGCTTTGGGAGAAGGCGGATAGGGATTTTCATTAGAATTTAGTTTAATGATTTTTGTGCCTGCGGGTGGCTGTTCTCCCGGCACGTAACCCGACATTTCATGGATGTTTTGGCGAAAGTAATTCATCTATTATCTAGCGTTAACTTGCGTTAATTTGCGGTTCAAAAAAATCATATCAAACAATTAGTGACTATCCGAGTGATACCCAAATCAATTAACTTTTGCCTATCTTTTGGATCGTCCACCGTCCACGCCACAATGTCAACTCCCTGACTGCGGCTTTCTTGAATCAGTGCGGGATTTTCTAGCAAAACGCGGTACTGGCTGCTAATCAAGTTATCGCCCTGCGTCACGGCTCGAGCTAATTGAGTTTTGTATGTTTCTAAATTAGCAACAATGTGTCCGATCGCCAAATCGCCAGACAGCCGCCGCACTTGTGCCAAAAATTTATCATTAAAAGAGGTAATAACGCATTTGTCTGGGATGTCTTCGCCCTGCAAAGTATTGACAAAATCCGCAACTTCTGAATCCGACCATTCGGAGTGCGGCTTGACATCAAAGTAAAGAAATTTGTCAATATTTTTGAGGATAGCTAATGATTCTTTTAAAGTAGGAATTTTTTCTTGTGAAAATTCATCGCTAAACCATTTACCGGCATTGAGTGTTTGCAATTGAGACAGGGTTGTTTCCCTGACTTTACCAGAAACTCCTGTGATTCTATCTAATGTTGCGTCGTGAAAAATCACCGGTACGCTGTCGGCGGATAGCTGGATGTCAAATTCGATCGAATTAGCTTTGCGGGCGATCGCCAGTTCAAAAGCTGCTAAAGTGTTCTCAGGGGCGATCGCCGAAAATCCCCGATGTGCGATAATTTCTATATTCACTATCTCGCCCCCTCTAAAAATTTTGCCACAGTTTGATTGAAAGTTTTCGGTTGAGTCAAGAAACACCAGTGATTCCCCGGTACTTTTGCAGCGGTAAGATTTTTCAGTAAGGTTCGTAGTGCGGACTACGAGCGGAACGGTTTTTGTGATGGCGATCGACCGGGTATGATATCATTTTTGAAACAAGCATTTTTTACAAAGCGTGGGAACACCTCAAGAGCTCGCACTATAATACATCCCAAACCCAGATGTTCCCGGGCTTGACTTACCGCCGGAGCCTTTTCTGAGTTATTTTGAATATTTTGACGGTCGAATTTGCTCGTCTTCAACTACTCTAAGGTTCTGGTTGAGATTCTTCAGTTTGGACGATCGGTTTTTGAGCAATTTTGCCCAAGTTCACTGAATCGAGCAAGCTTTCCCAATCAGTCTTGAGGGCTGGATTGTTAGGCTGAGCCTGCAAAGCTGCTGCTAGGATGCTGAGGGCATCTTGCCAAATCCCGTTTTTAGCATAAATAAAGCTTTTCTGGCGCGGATCTGCCTTTTCTAATTGACTGCGGATATCTGCACTGAGTTCAACTCGCAGCACAGTACCGGTTTCGAGCATATCGCCCGATCTGTCTTGAGAGTCGCAAATCACTGTAAAACTCCAACGGTAAGTTTTGCCTGCTTCCAAGGGCGGCACATTTTTATTAGCGGGGATACTAACACCGATCGTCCCTGATACATTGCTAATTGCCAGAGTCTGTTTGTAAATCTCCTTGCCGCTGGGGTCTTGTAGCATAAATTCGGCTAATTTTGCCCTTGTTGGAGGCAAGTAGAAAAAGAATGTTGGATAGTCGGAAACAGTCCGCGAGATTTTATTTTGAGGGGCTAAGGCTGTGAGATTTATTGGATTTAGCTGGGGGTCGATCGCGCAGCCACCGCGCGTACCTCCTGGTGTTGCAGGTCGATTCAACTGCATATCTATATCTTCACGAGGCTGAACGAAGCGCGGCCCTCCCGATTGAGTCCGCGGCTTGCCGGGATCTTCCCTCGGCATTGGCTGTGCCAGACTTGCCAATTGACCAGCGTTAAATGCTGCTATCAATAATATGGCACCAAAGGCGATCGAGTTGAGCCGAAAATTACTATTTTTTTGCATAACAGTTGCCGATTTCTTTTTAATATATATTGTCGCTGTTTACTTTCCCAAGATTTTTTCTCCCAATACGCGGTATACATTTACTTTTTGCTCTCTGCCTTTTAGAGGTAAAGCTCCCCAAGATTCTACCTCAAATTTTCCTTCAAGATGCACCAAAGTTTCTTCGCCGATCAAGATCCGGCAGGTGTCTTCTTGCCGATGTTTTTCGCAGCTTTCTAGGCGAGAAGCGATATTTACACTATCGCCGATTACTCCATATTCTAAACGGGTTTTGCCACCCAAACTACCCACCACGATCGGCCCTGTAAAAATTCCGACTCGCATTTTTGCCTGCGGTAAACCGCGATCGATCCAACTTTGATTCAGTGCTGGCAAGCGCGATTTTATAGCTAGACAGCAAGACACTGCCATGCGAGCATCTTGGGCAATTTCTGCGGGAGTTGTGCGGGGAATTGGCACGCCAAATACTGCCAGCATTCCATCTCCTGTAAATTTATTAATCACGCCTTGATATTTTTGCACTTCCTCGGCCATTGCTGATAAATATTCATTTAACCAAGGCATTACCACTTCTGGGGGTAATTTTTCAGAAATTGTGCTAAAACCTTGCAAGTCAGTCACGATCATTGTAGCAGTTACTCTTTGCCCTGGCAATAGCCCGGACTGCAGGAGATGGACGCGCTCTTTCCACAAAGCATTGGCGATCGCCGGTGAAGTTTGCTGTCCTAAAAGTTTCATTACAATTTCTTGCTGCTGTCTTGACTGTTGGTACTTGTATGTGATGACAACTGCTGGGACGATCGCCAATGCTAGAGTCGGCCCTGTCACAGGTATCCACCCCTGTTGAGTGAATAGAAAAAATGTGAATCCCCACAATATGCCGCCAAGTGCGATCGCGCTAACCGTGAAACTGAGCGTATTTTCTAACCGCCAAGCTAAACAGCCGCCAACTCCTCCCCAAACAGCAATCCAAAGCATTTCTTGCCATTCATCCCAAAACCAAAATAGCCCTTTACCGTCTAAAACTGCGCTGATAATTTGGCTAGTTGCGCTGGCGTGAATCAATACTCCAGGCATCAGGCGGTTTCCGCTGACAGTAGCGCTGTAAGGAGTAGAAAAGATATCTTTTACTGTTGGGGCACTCACCCCGATCAAGACTATTTTATCTTTCACCAATTTGGGGTCAAGTTTTCCCGACAAAACTTGAGTTAGTGTCACGGTATTTGCGACATTTTCAGGCCCTCGGTAATTCAGCACGATTTGATAGCCTTGAGTATTAATTGTCTGATACCCACCCGAGTGCGGCCGCAGCCGCGGGAAAACAGTATTTCCAATTTTTATTTCGTTGTTTTCGGTAATTATTGTTTCTATTTTCTTGGTGTCAAAATAGTTATATGCCAACCGCATTGCCCATGAATTCAGAGTCGAGTTTTCATGAAAAGTAAAAATAAAATTGCGGCGAACTATGCCGTCTGGATCGAGGATCAAATCGCTAAATCCTATCTGTTTTTTGGGTATGTTGGGAGGCGGCCCAGCTCGCTCGCGCTCCGAGTCACCGATGGAGGTAATGGCGATAACTTTGGGGTTTTTGAATTGAGCGGTCAATTCTGCATTTCCCGGTTCGTAGGGGATATCGCGAATGATATCCAGACCGATAACGGCGGGTTCCAGACGCGCTAATTCGGCGATCGCTTTTGCTAAAACGCGATCGGAAATTGGCCATTTATTAAAAGTCCGAATGTCCTGTTCTGTGATTTTTACTACCAGTAATCTAGGGTCAGCACCTGCATCGGGGCGCAACTGCACCATCACGTCAAAAGCCTTTAATTCCAATGGCTGCAACCAACCTAAATGCCTCACTCCTAAAAGAGTTCCTGTCACGACGATCCAGGTAATCGCCAGAGGTTGCAAGTCAGCGAAGGGGAAGGAATTAGTTAAGTTTTTCCAACTCCAAGGTTTCTCTCCCAATTGATGAAATTTCTTAAAGAATTTGGGCATGATAATTCTTTTTTCAACCTTATTGGACAAAGCGTGCTACGAGGCGGTCATAATTAAAAGAATAATACGATCTGCCATAAGTTCCTTACAGCAAGGAAATTAGCTTTTCAGGTTTAACCGTTTATTTATGCACGTCTACTTGCATCTTAACTTGTCAATAATGCCGATTATTGATGCCCCATTTTTAATTTTCCTGTGCTGTTTTGGCGATCGCATTTAACTGCAATCCCATGGGATAAATGTTTTCTTCCTTGCAGCGCTTGATGTCGGCTTCGGAAATTTTGGGTTTGAGGTATTTTGCCAAAACTTTAACTGCGTCGCCCCGATCGATCGTCCCTACAACTGAACCAATGGGCGAGAGGACGATGATTCGGGGGAGTTGACGGGCTTCCATTGTGTTAATCACTTCTGCGATGGATGCTTTTTCTGAGACTGTGGGAGTTTTTGCCAGGGGTTGCAAAATGTTGTGTAAAGTCTGAATTTGCCACTGACTGCGTTCTGTCAAGCGGATATCGTCGATCGACACTAAGCCCAAATCTCGCCCGTTGGTCGCAGCAATGTAAAATGGAAACGGGTTGACTTCTAACAAATAGCGATCGGCAAATTCTCGCAGACTCAAATCTGCATCTACAACTCGAAACTCGCGGCTCATTGCATCACCGGCTTTAGTTTTGAGCAGGGCTTCTTGCAGCGAAGCAAAGTCGCTGTAGGCTGTGGCATTGCGAATCGCAAACCACCCGATCAGCGCAATCCACAAGCCGCCGTACTGGCGCGCTAACAAACATACACTTACACCAAAAACAACCGCCAACCAACCCAAAACTTGTCCTGTTTTTGCCGCCCAGCGAATGCCCGCAAATCGAGAGCCGGTGATTTTCCAAATTGCTGATTTTAAGACTTGTCCTCCGTCCAAAGGCAAGCCGGGAATTAAGTTAAATAATCCCAAAACTAAATTTATTTCTGCTACCCTCTCTATGACAATAGCAATCAAACTTGTTTGAGGCAGAACTTGAGAGCCCAAACCGAGGATTAAAAACAGCGCGAAGCTGACGAGAGGGCCGGCGATGGCTACTTGAAAAGCTTGACCGGGAGTTTTTGATTCCGAGTCGATCGATGCAACTCCGCCAAATAGGAATAGAGTAATAGAATTAACTTTAATGCCTTGCGATATGGCAGCCAAGCTGTGTCCGAGTTCGTGCAGCAGCACCGAAGCAAACAGCAGCAGAGCTAAGGCCAACCCGGCACTCCAGGAAAGCGCAGGCCCCCACAAGCGGTAACTGCTGGCATATTCGCGGGTTGCTAGAGCTAAAATTATCAACCACGAATAATCTATAAGTAGGGGGATGCCAAATAAAGAGCCGATTCGCCAAGCTGTCTGCATGAAATTTTCTTGGGAAAGGAGAGCAACAAAGAGTTTCTATTATATCTGTTCTTCTCCTTGCCTTTCCCCTTACCGTGATTTCTACAGAACTCCGGCGTTACCCAAGCCCAAGATTACTCCAGCCCCGAGCAAGTGGCCGAAGCTGGTTGTTGCTAGCAATTCCGGGATGCCGAATCCTTTGAACATTCCAGGGACTGCAACGGGTAAAGCTGGGCCTTTGCCTCGGTTTTGCTTGTTGATGCCGTAGTAGCCGATCGCGAGCGCGAGCAAATTGCATAAAATCATTGTCAGTCCTACCATTGGCGACCACTCCGGCGTTGACGGAGCCGTAGATTGTACCGCTAACAGTAAAGATGAGTTAATCATGTTTTAATCTTCCTGATTTCACAGATAATATTCATGGTTACAGAATTATAAAAAGCATTTTGCCTTAAACTAAGATTTGTTTTAATAGTTAACAATTCGTTTATATTTTGATACAAATTCAACAAGGAGGAAAAAAAGTGCGGGTGAAAATTTGCGGAATCACCAAATTAGACCAGGGAATGGCGATCGCCCGTTTGGGAGCTGATGCTTTAGGGTTTATCTGCGTGCCCGCTTCCCCGCGCTATGTCAGCCCCCAAACTATTCGCCTGATTGTCGAGCAGTTGCCCCAAAATGTCGATCGCATCGGCGTTTTTGCTAACACCACAATAGAAAACATCTGTCAAGTAGCGGTAGAGTCAAATCTAAGCGGGGTGCAGTTGCACGGAGATGAAACAGCGGAATATTGCACCGCGCTGCGGGAGTTTTTGCCGGGAATTGAAATTATCAAAGCCCTGAGAGTTAAGACTCCTGAAACTTTAGCCGCCGCTGCTATTTATGCCCTTCGTGTCGATACTTTACTGCTCGATGCTTACCATCAAACTCAACTCGGCGGTACGGGCAAAACTATAGACTGGATGATGTTAGCAGATTTTAAACCACCTTGTCCTTGGCTGCTGGCGGGCGGTTTAACAGCGGATAATGTTTTAAATGCAATTGATAGTGCCAGGGGCAATAATTTCAGCGGTATTGACCTTTCTAGCGGCGTAGAAATAGCGCCGGGAGATAAAGATTTGACTAAAGTTGCTCAGTTGTTTGCTAACTTAACTCAAATTGCTAATCATTAGACGTAATTGCAAAAATAGTTAGGACGATGCTCAAAGCCATCCCACCAGAAAAAAGATTTTTGTGGGATGGCTTTGAGCATCGTCCTGAAATTTGATTAAAAGGACTTTTGCCAAAGGTATATTGATAATTAGTAATTGAGAAAAAGCTAATTTTAAGAACACACTTTGTGCTTTTGATTCTGCTCTACTAGACTTGAATTGCAAAACTCTTATCTCGATCTTTTAACCGCAGATATCGGGCAGACAAACACAGATTGACGCAAATAATTTCAGGGTATTTTCCGATTTTGGCAATTGCTCGTCTGCTCAGTTTACTCGCGCACCGCAATTCAAAAACTCGGTTTCTCGATCGCCCGTCTCTCGAAAAGCAGGCGCGACCTTCAAAGAAACCGGGTTTCTGTGATAATTTACGCATCCTCACCAAGATCGAGGAAGAAACCCGGTTTCTGATTCCCCGCACACATCCAAGAAATCGGGTAATGACAAGGCCTTATTCCGACTACTAATATATCTTTAAAACTTTTAATGTTAAATTTGATTATGTTAAATTTTAGTGCGATCGGGCTGCTGGACTTGCTGGCGCGCCGCGTCACCCTAGCTGTTTCAACTATTCCCGATTTCACCGACTGGCTGGTTGCAGCTATGCTGGCGCTAGTTTACACTGCGATCGCGCTTCCCGTAGGTTTTGGGTCGGGATTTCTGAAAGTAGACGTGCAAACCTGTCGGCGTACCGTGGCGGCAGTGCTCGCGGGGTGTTTGTTGACTCCGGGGCTGAGCGAGGAAGTATTTTTCCGCGTGTTAATGCTGCCGCACCCGGGAGAAAATGCTTCGGGGTTAATGCTGTGGTTTTGGGGATGGGCGAGTTTGGCGCTGTTTGTAGTTTACCACCCGCTGAACGCGCTGACTTTTTACCCGATCGGTCGATCGACCTTCATGAATCCGGTGTTTTTGCTGCTGGCGGCAATTTTGGGAGTAGCGTGCTCCCTCGCATACCTGCAAAGCGGTTCCATCTGGCCTGCGGTGGCGGTTCACTGGGTGGCTGTTACAGCTTGGCTGCTGCTATTGGGCGGTTACAGGAGGCTGTATGGTTAAATGTACAAAGTCCAGCATCACTATATTGTCGGGAGGAACTCAATCGTGGGTATCATAGGAGCGATCGTAGGTTTTTTGGCAGGGGTAGCAGTTGCTTACTCGTTAGTGGAAAAACGGTTAAAAAAACAAAAGCAAGAATACTTGCAGCAAAGCCGCAGAATAGCTCAGGATATAGAACTAGCTCAGATATCTCGGATGCAACAAAATGCCGATTCTCAGGACACAGAAGGGGAAGATAGGCACAGAAAAGCCACTGTCGAACACGAAAATTTACTCAGACAAGTTACAAACCAATACGAAAATCAGCTGCAACAAATTGCAGCTCAACACGAAAATCAACTCCAACAAGTTTTGGCCGAACGCGACAGTCAGCTTCAACAAGTTACTGGCGCACACGAAAATCAGCTCCGACAAGTCAGCCAGGAATTAGAGGCTGCTCACAATGCTAGGCTGCAAGAAAGTCTGCAATCTTTGCAAGCAGAACACGAACATCATTTACTCAGAGTTGCTGACGAATTGCATTACAATTATCAAGCTCAAATCGAAGAACATTTGCAAAACTTGCAAAACGAACACGAAATTAGATTGAGACAAACTGCCGAGGAATACGAGAACCGCGAGGTTGAGATGCAGTTAAGTATAGAGGCTTTGCAAGAGCAGTACGAAAGTCAGTTGCAAGCAGCTAACGAGCAGTTGCAAGCTCACGAAGCTCAGATGCAAGCTACTATCATGTCTTTGCAACAGCAGTACGAGAATAACGTCCAACAACAAGAAGTTCCGCCGCAGCAGTCAAGCGAGTTAAATCAAACAGAAGTTGGAGAATATTTACCGCAACCAGAAGTTTGGCAAGAACAGTCAAGCGAGTTAAATCAAACAGAAGTTGAACAAGATTTAAATAACACAGATTTTTTGGAACCGCAATCAATTGATTTAGAGCGACAAGCTGAAGTCGAACAACAGCCTCAAACAGCCAGACAATCACCAACCTATTCGGTGGCGCAGTTGATGGGATTCGTTCAAAGTCAGGACACAGAAACCCGCAAGTTTGCAGCGTCTGCTTTAGGTCAAATGGCTGCTGCCAATGCTCTGAGAACCGACACTCAGCGAGCAATAGAAACCTTGGGAAAATTAGCTGGAGATTTTCAGCCGGAAGTGCGCGAAGCTGCTGTGGAAGCACTAGCAATGATTAAGTCGGAAAAAGTAATTCCGCTGTTGGAAAAAGCTTTGCGAGATACAGATAGCGCTGTGGCGGTGGCGGCAAGTGCGGCGATCAATAAGTTTAAGTTTTATCCGCCCGCTGCGGATGTGAAACCGAAAATTCTCGATCTCCAAAAACCAAAGGATTAATAATTTACTGGAACATTGTAGGGACACAAGAATGTTGGTTGCTGTCAACAAACAGGTCAAAAACTGTTGACTGATTACTGTTGTATGTTGACTGATTACTGTTGACTGATTACTGTTGTCTGTTGACGCTTGAGGGCGGGCACTCACAGGCACCGCCCCTAGTGTTAACTGTTGGCTGTTGACCGCAAGCCCGATGCCCGATGCCTGATGCCCGATGCCCGATGCCCGCGAGAGCACCTCATCTTTGTGAGAAAGGCTATAAGTCAACCTCTACTCCCGAACAATTAGGGGGAGTAGGGCGTGTTTTCTTGCCTCTTAGATCCCCCAACCCCCCTTAAGAAGCTATGCCTTGGTCACATATTTTGTAACACTCTTCAAACCCTTCTTTGACAAAGCTTTTAAGCTCGATTCCAGCCACAGCCCTTGACAATTGAACAATTATGTTTGTTGAGAACAGATTGAGTTTATTGAGAACAGGTTGTGGCAGAATCAGAGTTCGATCGCTCTTGTGCGATCGATCGGCAAATGTTAAGAAAGATGTGAGTAACGCATAGCTTTTTTAAGGGGGGGGATTAAGGGGATCGAGGCTTTGATAGTCAGCGGTTGAAACCGCGTCTTGTCAGACAAAATCCGCCGGCGCGGATTCAAGAGTTAAATTAATTTGTAGGATTCGTGAGAAATTGATTATTTCGATTGCAACAGGTTTGGATGATCTGACGCACCCTACGCACTTGCTAGTTGCTTAATTTCTTAGTCGGCGCAGGCCGACATCGTTTGACTTTCTGGCGGTTTCAACCGCCGAGAAGCCGGGGGATAAGGGATTCCTCCCCCGGCGCATTCAATCTTAAATTAATCCGAAATTAGCAGCGCTAATACGGATAGCAGAAACACCGCCCAGAGAAGCTAAAATCTCCCCAGTTTGGGCAAACCGGATTAAAGTTGCCCCGCTATCTTGACTAATTGCCAACTGCGAGAAATCCAGCCCGCTACCCAATACTAACAAGTCTTGACCGAGTTCAAAATCTGCGATCGTATCAGTACCGGAATTGACAGAAAGCAAGAATTTATCTACTCCCATTCCTCCCGTCAAAGTATCACTTCCCAAACCGCCATTCAGCAAATCATCTCCCTTACCTCCGTAAAGCAGATCGTTGCCATCATCACCGTTCAAAATGTCAGCGCCGCGATTGCCAAACAAGGCATCATCACCGCCACTTCCGAGCAAAGTATCGCTACCTTTGCCGCCGAAAACAGTGTCATTTCCGAGAGTTCCATCGAGGGAATCATTGCCCCTCATGCCCATCAACACATTATCCGCGCTGTCGCCAATCAGGATATCGTCGCCATTTGTACCGAGAATTGCATTCGGGGAATTGCTGCCCAAATCTGCATCGCCGGTGAGAACGGGAGTCGCAAGGCCAACTGGTAAAACTACTGCTTGAATTCGGCTATCTAAAGCAGCACCGGTATTTTCAGCAACTACCAGGGAAATTGGTTTGTTTCCCGTACCAACTGCTTTGAAATCTTGAGTTGTCGGGCCCAAGGCTACTTGTTGAACGCGGGCAACTGATTCAGGAATTGATGTTGCTGTTGGGTTGGAAACAGCGCTATCAATGCGTTGATTTGCGGTAGCCATTACTGTCGCGGCTTGCGAGGTAATTTGGGTGATTTGTTGACTGTTGAAACTGGGGTCTATTTGCTGAATTTTTGCGGCTGCTTGCTGAATGATTGGTTCTAAGGCTGCTGCGTTGCTGAGGTTTAAGATTGTACTGGATTGAATTCGATCGGTAATTGAACTGACAACAGCTTTGACAATATCGGTATTGAGTGCACTGGAAGCGCCGTCAATCAAAGCGCTGGTTTGGGTGATGAAGTTTTGGACTTTCACCATTGCGGATAAGACTTGGACTCCGCCTGGTAAATTTTGGTTGGTGGCTGCGATCGGATCTAAGCTAGTTAGGTCAATATCAGCGGGGAGTCCAAGGGCGGCTTTGACTAAAGATTGTGCTGATTCTGGTGCAGTTCCTTTGTCGGTTAAGTCGGCGACTAAGCTGGTTAGGAGGGTGACAACTGTGGAATCTGGCGGTGCGGTGACTGGTGTTTCTAGGGGTAAGCCGGTGGCGGTGTCAGTGCCTCCTGTGGCTACTATATTGCCTTCTGATGGGTCGATTTCTCCGTTTTTGTTGGTGTCGAAAATCTCGAAGGGGATGTTGAGATCGAATTTACCGCCTGTATCGGTAATTGTGGATGGTTCGTTGGTATCGAGGATACCGTTTTTGTTGGCGTCTAGGAAGAGGGTTGCACCGGAGATGTAGCCGTCAATGACTACGCCGGTGCTGCTAAATTGCAGCAACATACCCTTACCCTCATATGGACCCGTATCGTCGTCACTGACAGTAGCGCCAGCCCTGTCTGTTGCTGTTAACTTAATCCTGAACTCCTGCGGTATGGGACTTGTGCCACTGAGTGTACGGGTATCTGGATTGAAGGTAAGCCAACTTGGCAGGGGACTTCCGTCCATCAGAGTTGCTGTGTAGGTAAGCGTGTCACCTGGATCGGGGTCAGTGAAAGTGTTCGACGGAAATTGGTACTCGAATGTTAATGGGTTATTGCTTACTGTCTTGAACTCGTGATGCCACGGGGTTGTATCGGGGCCGTAGTTGATTTTCGGCGGGTTGTTGGGGTCGTTGTCTGCGATCGTCACAGTAGCAGTAGATGACTCGCCTATCTTTTGGGGGTAGGGAGTATTTTCTAAGGTGATAACTACTTTTTCGTCGCCCTCTACTTGGCTGTCATCGCGGACATTAACAACCATGTTGACGCTGCGTTGACCCGCTGGAATGGTGACAAAGTTGTTATAGCCGTAGGACGGGTTAGTGGGTAATAACTGAGGGGGTTCGGAATCTGAAACTAATTCGTAATCAGGACCTGGTAGAGCAAGGTTGTTTTGATTACTATACGATCCATCTGACACATCGAACCCCTTGAACCTGTAGTAAACATCCTGCGGATCAGCTAGGTTGCCACCAGTACGGGTAATGGTGAATTTTCCTGGATTTGGGGGTTCATCCCAACTTGTTTCGGCCGCATTGGGATCTGTAGCAGTGATAGTGAGGGTTGGTTGGATATAGGGGGCGACAAAACTTTGTCCTTCAACAAACGGTGAACCCGCCCAAGCACCGTCGATCGCCTGTACACTCCAGTTATAAGTTTGTCCAGGGATTAAGTAATCTGGTTTTAACAGCCAACCAGGCGAGTAGGAATTGCTGGGGCTGTTGGGGTTGGCTTGATGGACATTTCCCAACTGCACTACTTGCCGAGTTCCATCATCCAGGGACATCGGGCCAACAATGTACTCTTTAATAGGGTCGCCACCGTAGGAGGGATTGGGACGAGTAGTCCAAACTTGTAGGTTATAGCTTAAACCCTGATTTGGAGTTTGAGCGTCGATCGGATTCCCCTGTCCTCCGGGCAAACTTAAGATAACTCCTTCGGGAGTAATCCAAGGGTAATTGGAACCTTGAGGTGCAGAGGGTGGCGTGTTCGCATTAGGGGTATTGTTGCGGTAGATTTTGACAAAGCTGCCACTGCTACCGGGTGAATTATCTCTTGTCGTGAGTGCAATATCTAGTCTGCCGTCCTTGTCGTAGTCTCCCGAAGAACTCGGGCTGGCAACATTATCAGGCAGCCCTGCATCCTTGAGGAGTTCAAAATTGGTGCCAGCATCATTTTGTTCGTAAACTTGGGCGACACTGGAACCCGGATTACCACCCACTTCTGTCACAAGGATATCCAGCTTGCCATTGTTGTCGTAGTCTCCCCAAGCACCGGGACTACCACCATACCCGAATTGGTAATAAGCTTCCTGAAAGCTAGTAGTATCCCCATAGCTATTGTTTCCGAGCAATCTGGTACGGCCGTAGTTCCATTCATTTGGACGCGACGATCCACCTGTAAGCAAGATATCTAGTTTGCCATCGCTGTTGGAGTCTCCCCATGCACCGTAAGTAATAGCTTCGTTAGCAATTATGAAATTTGGATTTTGCAGCAGTGAATTGCTTTCTTGAGTAAAGCCATTGCCAGTGTTGCGATACAACTTTGCGACGTAAATTGCTGAACCGTTGTCGCTTTTTAAACCGGTATCGCCTGCCAGCAAGATGTCCTGTTGGCCGTCGTTGTTGTAGTCTCCCCAGGCCGCATTGCCAATAACACCGGGCAAGCTAGCCCCAGTCTCCTCCTCAAAGGTAAGGGCGTAGTACAAGATACTGCCGGAGTTAAAGGCAGTGAGGTCGTTGCGGAACACTTTGGCGATGTAGCCTGAACTCGTGTCACCTGTGAGTACGAGATCCTTTCTGCCATCGTTGTTGTAGTCTCCCCAAGCTGCGGAACCGTTGAAAATACCAGGCAGCTTTACCCTCCTGTCTAGAGTAAATTTAGTGGGGTCGATCGAGGTTGGGTAATAGGGAAGAGTGCTATCAGTCCTTTGGTTCCGGTACAGTCTAGTGATGGGGGTGTAAGGCAAACTGGGGACGTAGGGTTCAGGGGGGATGGAGAAAGGGTCTGGTGCAGGAGTATCAATTACGCCTGTGAGCAAGATATCGAGGTCGCCATCATTGTCGCTGTCTCCCCATGTAGCAGAAGGTTTGGCATTATGCTCCTTCCCATTTTCATTAAAGACACCTCCGTAAACGATAGGCAGGCCTATATCAACTGGTTTAAAGCCTTGATCACCTTCGTTGCTGTACACTTTCGGGATGTATTGCGATCGGGGAAAAGAAAATGAGTTGTTTTGTACACTACCTCCTTCCATCACCAACAGATCCAAATCGCCGTCATTGTCGAAGTCTCCCCAGGCATTAGGGCCGACAAAACCAGGTATCTTCAGATCGGCGAGTTCGTTGGTGAAAACTTTATCCAAAATTTGCAACGTGGCTGAGCTTTGAGTGCCAATATTCGCATTATCCGCACTAGCGATCCGAAACGCGATTTCTTCTGTTCCCTCAGCTTCACCATCCGATAAGATATCAACTGTGAAAGTTTTGGTATCTTCGCCTGGGTTAAAGGTAAGTTGACCAGAGTAATTGGAGGCAAAGTTCCAATCTTTTCCCACAGTCGCTGAACCACCAGTAACAGGTTGTAGGTACGCCCTGGAAGTTTTGCTTAGATCCCCGGTGCGAGTGAGAGTAATTTCTTGCTTAACGACTTCTGTGGCACTTTCCTTGACTTGGTAAGTAGCTTGGGAAAAACTTATCGTGGGATCGTTAAGATCAGTAATTCGATCGACAGTTCCGTTACCTAGCGGCAGATCGATCGATAGGGGTCGATCGATCGATATCGGTCGAGCGCTACGTTTCCCAGAGTTGTCAAATATCGGAGATATGGGCGTCGGAGTTGGAGTCGGAGTCGGAGTGACAGATGTCGTCGGAGTGGGAGTCGGAGTGACAGATGTTGTCGGAGTTGGAGTCGGAGTGACAGATGTTGTCGGAGTCGGAGTTGGCGGCGGTGGCGCTACATCGTTATCTGCGATCGCCACTGTCACCCCTGGAACCACCAGCACATTATACTTAGCATCAGTGCTGCTCGCACTGTGAGTAATTTTCCCGCTGTGTGAACCTTCGACAACCGCATCGTCAACAGCTATCACAGTAACGGGTTGAGCGACATTCCAATTATTGGGTGTGAAAGTGATAGGGGCGATCGCCCCTATCTGGTTATCTGTTGTGAGAGTGAGAGTTACAGGGGCGATCGGCTGCGATTTCAGCGCTAAAGTGTACGTACCGTTTGCACCGCCTTCTGTCGCAGTCGTTTCGGCAACACTAACAGAAACACCAACCGTATCATTGTCCTGATTGGTAATACCAACATCCGCTACCTGTCGGTTGCTGTAATTCGCATCTGTACTAACAGCAGCAGCCGTGACAATTTTGTACTCAATATCGCCGTCAGCAATACTGTCATTAACTCCAGTTACTGTCACCGGTTGCGGCACATTCCAGTTAGCAGCAGTGAATGTTAAACTATTAGTCGAAACTGTTCCCTCAGCAACATTGTCACTGTTCAAACCGATAGTCACATTAGCAGTCGGCTGAGTATTCAGAACCACAGTAAAGTTAGCCTTACTGCCATCTTCGCCCGTAGTCAAGCCCGCCGTCGGATTCACCGTAATTCCCGGAGTTTCATTGTCGTTGTTGGTGACGGCGACATCATCAGGATCGAGGTTATTGAAATTAGCATCGGTACTGACAGCAGCAGCCGTGACTATTTTGTAAGGTTGAGGGCCATCAGCTACCAAATCGTCAACACCACTCACTGTGATTGTTTGCGGTTGATTGTAGTTAGCGGGTGTGAAAGTTAAGCTATTAGTTGAAACAGTTCCTTCGGCAACATTGTCACTGCTCAAAGCAATAGTAACGTTAGCAGTTGGTTGAGCGTTGAGTTTGACTGTGAATTCTGCTGTGCCACCTGTTTCTGTGGTTGATAATGCTGTGGGATTTACCGTAAAGCCGGCAGTGTCATCATTAGTAATCGTTGTGGTAGCGGTAGCCGTAGTAATTATCGGCGCGCCGCCCGGTGAAACAGGA
Source organism: Microcoleus sp. LEGE 07076 (assembly GCF_015207455.1). Classification (GTDB taxonomy): domain Bacteria; phylum Cyanobacteriota; class Cyanobacteriia; order Cyanobacteriales; family Microcoleaceae; genus Microcoleus. The sequence goes on along the minus strand of NZ_JADEWV010000056.1, from coordinate 16,144 downwards.
TTTGATAAAGTAATGGCAACAGTTTCATTCGGTTCTATACTGCCATCTCCCAACACATCCAAAGTAATAGTTTTAGATGTTTCGCCCGCTGCAAAACTGATTTTGCCAGTAGCAGCATTTGCCCCAGAAGTGCCGCCTATATTGTTGTAATCAGTGCCGTTGGTCGCAGTGCCAGTAATGGCATAATCTACCGTACTCCAAAGTTCCGTGCTACCGTTGCGAGTAATCGTAAATGAGGCGGGAGTAGCGCCAGAATTACCTTCGGTAACGGTGGGAGTATTGGTGGCAATAGTATAAGAACTATTCCTGTCCAAGATTGACAATACCACTTTACTCGTGCCGCCCGCAACACCGCCAGTAATCTGTCCTAAATTGAGAATTAACTGTTCGTTACTGTCAACGATATTGTCAGCTTTGATAGTTACTGCCACAGTTTGAGTGAGTGCAGCACCAGTCGCACCGGCGGGGAAAGTAACAGTAGTAGGTGAAATTGTGTAATCGGCACCTTGAGTAGCAGTGCTGCTGGGATCGATGACAATTGGTACAACTACATCGCTGAGGGGAGTGCCGCCGCCCAGACTCAGGGTGACATTAATTACTGTGTCGGTAGCCTCTTCATTAACACCTACGCTATTGCTGTATTTGGAAGTGTCAAAACTTACCGTATTAGGTGTATTTAGCAGAATTGAAACATTGCCTGAACCGTTATTCGTTACTGCCAAATCTGGGAGAGTGTCAGCATTAAAGTTGCCTGAAATAATGGAAGTTGGACTTGTCCCCGCAGCAAAGTTAATGGGTGCACTAAAACCGCCAGTGCCGTTGCCTACTAAAATTGCAGCGCCGCTGGTACCTCCTACTGCTAAGTCCAGTTTCCCGTCTCCGTTTAAGTCTTTCGCGACAATGCCGGAAAGCCCTGTCCCCGCGCTAAACCCAGTGGCCGCGCCAAAGCCACCAGTGCCATTTCCTAATAGAATTGAGACATTGTTAGAACCGTTGTTAGCTGTGGCTAAGTCGAGGAGATTGTCTCCGTTAAAGTCCCCAGTGGCGATCGAATTTGGATTTTGCCCAGCCCCAAAATTAGTAGCTGCACCAAATCCGCCGGTGCTATTTCCTAGCAGAATCGAGACATTACTAGAGAGGCTGTTGGCAACGGCTAAGTCTAGGTAATTGTCAGCGTTAAAGTGGCCGACAACAACGGCAGCCGGAATCGAACCAACATTGAAATTAGTGGCAGCACTAAAGCTGCCAGCACCATTTCCGAGCAAAATTGAGACGCTACCAGAAGCACCTTGAGGGTTCCCATTTACCACTGCTAAATCGAGGAAATTGTCGGCGTTGAAGTTTCCGACACCTATTGAAAGTGGAGTGTTACCCACATTGAAATTGGTAGCTGCACCGAAACCGCCAGTGCTATTTCCTAACAGAATTGAGATATTACTACTATTTACTACTGCTAAGTCGGGGAAATTATCGTTGTTGAACAGTCCAGATGTGACGAAACGCGGACTTGAACCTACGGCAAAGTTGGTGGCTGTCCCAAAACCCCCTGTACCATTTCCTAACAGGATAGAAACATTATTAGACCCTTGGTTTGTTACAGCTAGATCGGGTTTGCCATCGAAGTCAAAATCCCCCGTAGCGATGCCCGCAGGACTTGTCCCCGCACCAAAATTAGTCGCCGCACCAAAACTATTCAAAACGTACTCGTAACCTGCCAATACTTCGGGTTCAAAGACTAACGGTGTTTTGATTTCTCCTGTTCTGATTTCTAGTTCCCAGTCGCCGCCTTTTGCCGCGCTTCCGGTGAGGTTTTTGGATGCGGCAACACTAGCGCCAGTTAACTCACTCAAGCGTTTGACAAATGCTTTACCTGTCTCGCCTGCTGCTACTGAGCACCCGTAGAGTAGGATATTAGGTCGATTTTGACCGATCGACTCAGTTGGTGGCGCAAACCACTTCTGTAGAGAATGCCGATCGCCCTCAATATCATCTAAACTCAAGCTACCGCCGCCCAGTTGCAGGCTACCGGGAGCACCGTGAGAAACGATGTGAATGCTGTCTATATTGGTTCGATCGCGTAAAACTGCAGTAATTTGGTCGATCGCATCTTGGTTCCCATCCAAAACCACTACTTCCGTACCCGGTTTCACTCCGGCAATCAAACTTTGATAGTTTGGTACTTTAGTGTCGATAAAGGCGATCGCACTTACTGAAACTCGATTATTTAAATTGGGCATAATACACCTGATTGGGGGTAAAAAAAGACAACAATTCCCCGGTTTCGCGACTTGCATCCGAAACTATTTTTGAAGCTTGTAGCAACCATAACAGTTTTTTAGAGAATATATATAAACTTTTTTCTAGAAAAACACTAAATTATTAAAGGTTTGATAAAGATACAAAAATTAATTAAGTAATATTGCGTAACAGCCAGCACGAATTTGATAATTCAACACAAAATCAATGAATTGCCAGTGTAATTATACTTAGGTATTAATATCGTATTTTTAATATATATGTGCGATCGGGGCGGGTTTATGAGATTATGGGTCTTAGGCAATTATTTCTGGTAAAACCCGCCCCTTGTTTTTATCGAAGTCTAGATCCCCCCTAACCCCTCTTCTTAAGCTATGCGTTACTCACATCTTTCTTAACATTTCCCGATCGATCGCACAGGAGCGATCGAACTCTGAATCTGCCATAACCTGTTATCAATAAACTAAAGTTGTTCTCAACAAACATAATTGTTTCATTGTTTGGGGCTGTGGCTGGAATCGAGCTTAAAAGCTTTGTCAAACAAGGGTTTGAAGAGTGTTACAAAATATGTGAGAACAGCTAAGCTGTCGCGCAAATAAACATTGCATATTCAGGGCCCGCTCTCGTGCCCACCCCACTCATTGCTTTATTGTTTTTTGACATACAGTCTAAATGCAGAACCGCTATAGCTTAATAAGGGGGGAAAAATGCTCTTAAAGTGGGTATTTTTAAGGGGGATGCGAGGGGAATCTGGATCTAAATGAGTAATTTGAAAACACGCCCTAGGGGGTAGGCCAGGGCGATCGGCGATCGGACAAAAGCAAGTTTTTTAAAGGGTTTTAGGCGATTGGTGACACTAACGAAGAATGTTGTGTCCTTAATTTGTGTGGTTCCCAATGATGCGAGGATTGCTATAAGCTAATCCGCATTTAAATTGCACGGTCAAATAAACTTTCACTGCTGTGGGAAGTAGGGGTTGGGCGTCCCGCCCGCCCCAGTTATCGATCGTTTTTTTGACATACAATTTAAATGCCGCAACAGCTTATTGCACTGCTGGTTATTAAAATCGCTGCTTTGTACCGAGGACAAATTTAGTTTCGCCAGAGTCGCCAATACCTACATCTAAGCGAATTAATCCAAAGGGCGATCGCACCCTGACACCCAAACCGACAGCCGCCCCAGTCCCGGGTTTATCCCTCACCGAAGCCGGTTTTCCCAACACGCTGTCACCCGTTCCCAAATCCGAAGCAAAATCAACAAATATCACGCCGCCGACATCCCTACCGACGGGAAACCGATACTCGCCGGAAGCCAAAAAATAACTCCGCCCGCTACCAATATCTCCGCTATCGTAACCGCGCACGGAATTGCGGCCGCCGAGGCGAAAGGCTTCTGTTGGGGGCAAATCTCCGATTACAGTGCCGGCTTGCAAGTTAAAAGCTAGCATTTCTGGCAGGTTTTGGGACTCGCTGATGCCGAGCCAAGTGAGTGGTACATAATGTATATAGTTTGCTAGCAGACGGTTGCTCACAATGTTACCTCGCCCCAGAGGTATTGACTGCTCGGTGCTGAGGCTAAGAATTGAGCCGCTGGTGGGGTTGAAGGGATTGTTGCGCCGATCGCGCGTCGCGCCAAAAGAAACAGTGTATAATTCATCGACGCCGGAACCGCTGAATGTGAGAGGGTTGCCCCCTTCGTCGCGGCGGGCAATATTTAAGTTGCGATCGCGCGTGCTGATATTGGTATAATTCAATCCTAAAGTTCCGCGCCAATCGCCCAAAGGTCGGGTAACTGAGAGATTTCCGCCGATGCGAAGTTCCCGAACTCGCTCGCCGTTGGGCAAATCGATATCCTTGTTGAAAATTTCGGAGATTCTGCGATCGCCAAAAGCTCTCACACTGTATCCCAAACGGTCTTCGGCGGCAACGTAAGGGCTGACAAACTGGACATCGTACTGGATACCTCGGAGGCTGGGCTGAAGTTCTACTGACAGTCGCTGCGGGATGGTGCCGAAAGTTCGATCGACATAGGAAAGAGGAACAGCAACACCAACATCGTCACTCAGAGTAACACTCGCACCAAAAGAACGAGCCGATCGCTCTTGGACATTGTAAATTACATTAATATCCGTGCCAACTTCTTGAGTAGAAACCGTCACCTTGTCAAACAATCCCAACTGCTGCAACTGCTGCAAGTCCGATCGAACAACTTGCTGGCTGTAATTATCCCCCGCCTTGAGTTTGAGTTCGCCGCGGATAAAATCTTCCGAAATTCGGCCCTGAATCGGGTTCCCTTTTTTATCAACTGCTTCGCCTCTAGAATTGACAAAGCGAATTTTCACCTCAGCCACGTAAACGCCCTCAGCATTGCCCGCTTGACTGATTTGTAGAGTACCGCCTAGCTGTCGGGCGTTGCTGTTTACTGCTTCCGGGATTTCGGCAATAGTGGCGACCGCCGCACCATTCTCAATAAGCTGTGTGTGAACAGGCAAGATGCCTGTTCCACCCAAAAATTCATCTGTTGTGGAACGGGCATCTTGCCCGTTGCCCCGAGAGGTTGCACCATTCTCAATAAGCTGTGTGTGAACAGGCAAGATGCCTGTTCCACCCAAAAATTCATCTGTTGTGGAACGGGCATCTGTTGTGGAACGGGCATCTTGCCCGTTGGATGCCGGCAAATCCCGATCGATCGCCCGCGCCGCCAATTCACCGCCAGCCACCTGCGCCCAAGCCAAAAATACAATAATTGGAATTCGCATAAATATCAAACTCAACTATACTCAACGCATCTTACCCAAAACCGGGCAGAAGTGGCTAATTAGCCGAAAAGAAACCCGGTGTTTTTGAAGATACCGGGTTTCTGCGATGATGAAATTTGGCAAAAGATCGATCTTTTGGGGAAGCCGAAAATTTATTTAAAGAGATTGCCTGGAAACACGTTTCTCAAAATGAGCCTGAGTCTGCTGTAACAGTTGTTCGCGACTGTCCTTAGCGGTAGTAATGCTCGGGAGCAAATTGCGAGCTTGTAAAGTCATGTGAAGCTGTAGGTGTGCTACGTACTCACTGACATCTTCGCGCAGGGAGCAAGCCGGGTAACGTTTTAAAGTAGAGTTCAAAGTGTTCTCCTGCTTTGAGTTGGCAGTGTTTTCTAATAATATTAGAGATTATCACGGTCTACTTCTAATTGTGTACTCCGCAATGAAGTTTAACCTTTGGACTGCTGTTTTGTTACAATTGTTTACAAATCCTTCTTAAATATCGGGAGTCGATCGGCAATGCAGTCCACAGAAGTATCAACACACAAGCACGCATTAACTACAGTTATCAACAGCAGCAGCCAAACAGCCGCCTACCTCGACATCGGCAGCGGCCCACCCTTATTGCTGTTGCACGGTTTCTTCGGAGAAAAGACTTGCTGGCTGCCCTTAATTGAATTACTGCAATCTCAGTTTCGGTGCATCAGTTTAGATATGTTGGGTTTTGGAGAATCCAGCCAACCACAAATCCAATACAGCGTAGCTGTAGAAGTTGCCTTTGTGCGACAAGTTGCAGAACAACTAAACATCGAACCCTGCTGCATTGTCGGGCATTCTTTTGGCGGTTGGGTAGCATCTGCCTATGCCCTAAAATATCCTAATTCAGTCAGCAGTTTAGTATTAGCAGCACCTGCCGGAATTCGGGACGACAGTTTTTGCGGTCAATACGATGCTTTGCGGCCGCTGCTGTGGCAAACCCCAGCGGTTGATTGGGCATTGCAGTTGGCAAAACCTTTTGCCAGTTTAGCGGGAAAAAGTAACAAATTGCAGCAAATTTCCGGGTGGCGGCGCGAGTTAATGGCTCAACCAGTAGCCCGGTCATTTTTAATCAGCCGAATGCGGCCGGAAGACGCAGTTGATACAGTAGAAAAAGAAATTCACAAATTACAAATTCCCACCTTAGTCATCGCAGCAGATAGCGACGAAACAATTCCTTTGTGGCACTGTCAAACCTACGCCAACGAGATACCGGGAGCGGAGTTAGCAATTATTCCCAATGCCGGTCACGGATTGCCGCAAAATCAAGCTCAAGTCATGGCGAAGTTGATTGGCAAATTTTTGAATAATTAAGAAAAACTGTGCAATCAGACTAATTGTAAAAACTACGATCATTTACAACAATAAATGTAACCTAGGATACTAACAGTATAAAAAATACAGAATATATTGGTAGTATTGTACAAAAAAAAATTATGGCGCTAAAATCTTGTGTTAGGACGAGCTACGGAAATTTAGTTGAGTCGGAGGTATTGCGAATGGCGGTGCTCAGCAATTACTTTAATCTGGAAGAAATTACGACAGCCAGAAAAGTTAGTGCTGCGGTAATTAACATCAGCGGCCGCCAGCGAATGCTTTCCCAGCGCTCGGCTTTTTTTTGCATGAGGTTAGTTTGCTCGGAAAATGCCGCAGAAAGAGCAAAACTGCGGGAACATTTGCTAGAGGCGATCGATCTTATGGAAAAATCGCACAGCGACTTAATTAATACTGACAGCAGCAGCAACTTATTGAGTCCCCCTTCATCCACCGTCAAAGCAATGTATTTTGAGGCACCGCTGTACCTAGACAAGCAAGTGCGCGAATATATCGATCGAACAAAAACATTGGCGCAAGTGCCCGATGCCCAACTCAGACCCGACAATCCCCACCTCCTATACATTGTCCGAGCAGCGGGCGGCGAATTGCTATCAGCATTCGATGCCGTAGTGAGTCAATACCAGCAAGAAAGCGAAATCGAACAATTTGAAATCGACCTCAAACAGGTTGAACTGTATCAAGAAAGCTGTGCTGCAGCCTCAAAAGCCGAAGCTCAAGCCGCCGAGATCGATCGCGCACTTTGCGAACTCAAAAAAACTCAAGCCAAACTGATGCACAGCGAAAAAATGTCCTCGCTAGGATCCCTAATGGCCAGCATCGGCCACGAAATTAATAACCCAGTTAGTTTTATTTACGGCAACTTGAGCCATGTCAAAATTTATACAGAAGATTTGTTAGACCTGCTGCTTCTCTATCAAAAATACTATCCCAATCCCTGTGCCGAAATTAAAGAGCAAATCGAAGAGAGCGAACTTGAATTTATAGTTGACGACTTACCTAAAGTTATGTCTTCCATGCAAATGGGTGCCGAACGCATTCGCGAAATTGTCAAATCTATGGGCACTTTTTCGCGAACAGATAACAGTCAAATGACACAGTGCAACTTGCACGACAGCATCGACAGCACAATCTTGATTTTGCGAAGCCGTCTCAATTCTAAAAAAGACCGTCCCGAAATTGAAATAGTTAAAAATTATGAAAAATTGCCTGGTGTAGAGTGCTATGCCGGACAGCTAAATCAAGTATTTATGAATCTAATTAGCAACGCGATCGATGCTTTGGACGAGGCATCACAAAATCAGCCCAATGCTGCGTTAAAAATTTCTATCCGCACAGAAGTAGCTGGAATCGATCGCGTAAGAGTGCGGATAGCTGACACGGGAGTGGGAATGACAGCAGAGGTAAAAGAACGAATGTTCGAGCAGTTTTTTACCACCAAGGCGATCGGTAGAGGTACCGGTTTAGGATTGTCTATCGTCTACAAAATCTTAGTAGAAAATCACCGAGGAACGCTCAGGTGCGAATCTGAACCCGGTTCGGGAACCGAGTTTATCATTGAACTGCCGGTTCACCAAATTTAAGCAATTTACAAATACCCCAATTTATCTGTTTTAACTGTAGCACTAGCGGGTTGGCCGCCGAGACTTTGGTCTCGCTCAAACTTTGAATACCCAAGTCGTTAATTGTAGCATGGGCGTCCCGCCAGTGTAAATTGTGGTGAAAAATCACGCATTACTGCTGCATAAATTGGGATCATATAGCAGTTCGATCGCGTTGTGAGGTATGCTTTTAGGCCCGATGCAGGTCTGGTAACTCATGTTACTGACACTCGGCTATAAGATGTTCTGCATTTAGACTGTATGTCAAAAAACAATAAAACAATGAGTGGGGTGTGCCGGAGAGCCCGACCTGAATATGCAATGTTTATTTGCGCCACAGCTTATCATATCAAAAACTCAAAAAACATCAACAAATCTGCCTGCATCAGCGGTTAAAATAAAAGATTAAAATAAAAAAATAAAAAATGCAAATTACTCAAGCCCTCCACTCTGCCATACTCGTTTCCAACATCGAAAAATCAGAACACTTTTACAGCAAAGTTTTAGGACTGCCAAAAATAGACAGAAAATTAAAATTTCCCGGAATCTGGTATCAAATCGGCCAATTCCAACTTCACCTAATTTTAGCAGCCGAAATTATACCAGATGCCGTAGACTGTGACAAATTGGGGCGCAACCGACATTTAGCGTTTTCTGTGGCAAACTTAGAGCAAGCAAAACAACAATTAGCAGCCAACAATTGTCCGGTACAAATGAGCGCGTCAGGTCGATCGGCATTATTTACCCAAGACCCCGACGGTAACATCATCGAACTCAGCGAGTAACAGATGCAAATCATCGCCTACTCTTACAGCGAACCGCTGCTAGAACCAGCGCCAGCAGCCGAAATTTGGGGCCGGGAGGTCGATCGCATCTATCAAGACTTAGGAGGGCGACAACAACTGCAACAACTCCTAAAAGACTGCCAAACACAACCAGTCAAATACTTATTAATTCAGCGCTTTGAAGAACTCGGCGACACACTCCAGCAAGTGTGCGCGCACCTCGCCCAACTCGAAACCCTCGGTGTCGAAATCATCGTACAAGCAGAAACAGAACCGCCAAACCGCAAAAACTTACTGCAAATCCTCGCAGAAGTCCAGCGCAGCCAACACAGCCGCAGCATTTGCAAAGGACACGCCCGCAACCGCATCAAATCCCTTCCCCCTCCCGGAAAAGCCCCCTACGGCTACCGGCGCGGCAAAGACAAATATACGATCGATAAAACCGCTTCCCCCGCCGTCAAAGACTTTTTTGAACACTTTCTAATCTACGGTTCCCTGCGCGGTTCCGTGCGTCATTTAGCCAAAAAATACAACAAAAAAATCTCCGTGAGCACAGCCCGCCGCTGGCTGACAAATCCCGCCTACCGAGGCGATTTAGAATATCAAAACGGCCAAGTAATTTCTAACACCCACATCCCGATTATTTCCAGAGAAGAAGCCGCCCAAATAGATCGGTTGCTGCGTCGCAACCGCCGCCTTTCTCCCCGCAGCGCCAGCGCCCCGCGTTCCCTCGCAGGTTTAGCAATTTGTGCCGAGTGCAAATCCCCCATGACAGTTGCCAAAGTCACCTCCTACCGCAAACAAAAAGAATACCTTTATTTGCGACCGATTAACTGTCTGTCTCAACCTAAATGCAGCGGCATTTCCTACGATGAAGTATTGCAATTAACCATCGCCGGAATTTGTCGGGATTTGCCCGATGCCGTAGCGCGGTTGCAGATGCCGGACATGAACGGAATTAAAGCAGGAATTGTCAGGGCGATCGCCTCGAAACAAGAAATCATAGATCAACTTCCAGCCCTGATTGAAAGCGGCATTTTCGACACCGAAACGGCCGAATTGAGAGCCTACAAAATTCGCACCGAAATTGCCGAACAGCAAAGCAAATTAGCGCAACTCCCCCCAGTAAATTTGCGAGAAATAGCCCAAACAGTTTCTCTTCCCCAATTTTGGCTGGATTTATCAGAATCCGAACGCAGGTTCTACTTTCGCGAGTTTATCGAGCGCATTGAAATCATCCGGGAAAATACAAATTGGCAACTGCAAATTATTTTCATTTTTTAAGGCTTACTTCGAGGTTCATCAGTAGCTGCTGAGTTAGATGCCCGACTTCTTAAAAAAGTGAGGTATTTGGGTAATCTCTTCGTTCGCTATGAGTGGAATTCGCTTGACAAAAATCGGTTTCAACCGCCGCACCATCTTTTTTAGCCTTGAGCCAATAGGTAATAATCTCTCCTTTACCTTTAACCGCGATCGCACCTCTTTCCTCAAACACATACCGATCTTTTAACTGCTCGTAAATAGCAGCAGTCACTTGAATATATCCCGGCAATCCCTGCAATTCCATCCTAGAAGCAACATTAACAGTATCTCCCCACAAGTCATAGCTAAATTTTTTAGTGCCAATTACGCCAGCAACTACTGGGCCTGTATTAATGCCAATCCGAATTTGAAATAGTTCGCCCATGTCTGTTTGAAAATTAACGATCGCATTTTGCATATCCAAAGCCATATTCGCGATCGCCTCTGCATGATCTGCCCTCGGCACAGGCAAGCCCCCCGCTACCATATAAGCATCTCCAATTGTTTTAATTTTTTCCAAACCGTGTTTTTCAGTTAATTCGTCAAACTTTGAAAAAATCTTATTTAGAAAATTCACCAATTCTAGCGGTGAAATTCTCGCAGCAAGAGACGTAAAATCCACAATATCAGCAAAGAGGACTGTTGCTGACTCAAATCTCTCAGCAACAGAAGCCTCGCCTTTTTTCAACTTCTCAACAATCGCAGCCGGTAAAATATTCAGCAATAAATGATCCGATTTTTTTTGAGCCAGCCGTAAAGCCAACTCAACCCCCTGCCGCTCTTGAATTTCGTTTTGCAATCGCTCAACAAACTGTTCTAATTGCTTCGTTTGCTCTTGCAGCAGTCGTTGCTGATTTTGAATGATTAACTGATTTGCCACTCGTGCCAATACTTCTTTACCTTGAAAAGGTTTAGTAATATAATCAACAGCTCCCACATCGAAAGCCTTCACCTTATCTGAAGCATCATCTAATGCGCTTAAAAAAATTACTGGAATCAAACTGGTTTTTGGTGAAGCTTTCAACTGTGTACACACCTCATATCCATTCATATCTGGCATCATTACGTCCAACAGAATTAGAGCCGGCGGAAACTCCTGCACCGTCGCCAGAGCTCTTTTTCCGTTCAACGCTTTGCGAACCTGATAGCCGTTTTCAGTTAGGATTGTAGATAGAAGCCGCACGTTATCTGGTAGATCGTCAACTACTAAAATCGTGGCTGAAATTGTAGGGGGCTGATTGATGTTCATGCGATCGCTCACGGTATTTTTTAGGCAATATTTTTTTTAAGATACAATAACTAACACACACGTGCCGTAACCGCCGATTTTGCTAGCTCTATAATATCATCAAACAGGAAATCATGTGCTAAATCAGTTAAAACTTTTGCAGCCCCAGCAAACTCCCCAGGCATTTCCTCAATCAACCGCAGAATTTTATCGTCGTAGCATTCATGAGCAGCCTCATTGATATTATCTAGCCACTCACTAGGCATTTTACCCATTTGTATTTCTACCGATGGACAGCTAGCCACTCCACTCAACTCGCTTTCATTTTCGAGGATTGTATCAACAGGTTCCTCGTAAATATAGCGCACCCCTAAATATTTCTCTATAACAGCGAACAACATTTTTGCCTCAAACGGTTTACGCATAAAATCATCGCATCCTGCCGCTAAAATAGTTGCTCTTTCCTCTTCAAAAGCGCTAGCAGTCAGAGCCACAATTACCGTTTCTTTTCCGAGAGGACGAGATTTGATTTGTCTGGTTGCTTCATAACCATTCATCACAGGCATCTGCATATCCATCCAAATCAAGTGCGGTTGCCAATCCTCCCATACAGCAATAGCTTCTTGACCATTTCTAGCTTCTCGCACTAAAATGCCTAACGGTGACAGTAACCTATCTATGACTAGACAATTATCGGCGCGATCGTCAACCACCAAAATCCGGTATTCTGGTTGATCTGGTGCTAAACCAATCACTTTTTTATGCGGTTTAAGCATTTGAATCTCGGTGGCAGCAGCAAGGGACATTTGAATATCAAATGAAAACGTACTTCCCAAATCAGGTGTACTGGAGACAACAATATCTCCTCCCATCATTTGTACAAATTTGCGACTAATTGGTAAACCTAGTCCAGTACCCTGTTGCGATTTATAACCTGATTTTGTTTGCTCGAATGGTTTAAACAACTTATTCATTTCTTCTTTGGCAATTCCCGCGCCAGTATCTTGAACTTCAAACTGAAGGCGTAAAGATACCGGGTGAATAGAATTCGTGTCTACACAATCAAAATCAGCAGGCGCGGACTTTTCCGAACCCCAGTCGGCGGTTTTTGTTTGTTGGCTGCTCAACTCTGCATTTTCAGCCGCCCAATTTTCTTCTAGCTTGTTTTTCACTCGCAAGGTAACGCTACCCCTTTCTGTAAACTTAATGGCATTTCCTACCATATTAATCAAAACTTGGCGCAATTTACCCTCATCTCCATTCACAAAATGAGGAACGCTCTGGGCTACTTCAAACTTGAGCTGCAATCTCTTAGATTTAGCTTTTAATCGGAACATCTCTTCTAAAGTTTCTAGCAGGCGAATCAAATTAAAACTGCTTTCGTTAAGCTGACTTCTGCCAGCTTCAATTTTGGACATTTCCAAAATATCATTAATTAGCGAAAGCAAATGTTCTCCGGCGCGATTAATAATTTCTAGGTGTTGCTGGTGTTCATTTTTTAAGGATGAATCGCGCACCATCACCTGACTAAATCCCAGAATAGCATTCAGGGGAGTCCGCAATTCGTGGCTCATAGAAGATAGGAATTCGCTTTTGGCAAGGTTAGCAGCATCGGCAACCACGACAGCTTTTTGCAGCGCTGCTTCTGCCAACTTGCGATCGGCAATTTCTGTTTGGGCTTGTTCAAATAGCGTGCATTGCTGGATAGCAATTGCTAGCTGCACAGAAATTTGCTTGAGAGATTCTATCTCAGAAGAGTTCCAATGTTTTTGACTGCGACAGTGATGAGCAATTAGCAAGCCCCATAAATTTTCCCCTTGCAAAATAGGAACCACGAGGTTAGCTTTAATTTCCAATTCTGCGAGTAAATTAATGTGGCACTCGGAAATACCAGCAGTGTAAATATCGTCCATCGCCCGAACACGACCCTGCCGATAAACAGAAATATACCTTTCGCGAAAACAAGGATCGTTAATATCGATTCCCGCAATCGGCATCACACCTGCTGCTACCGATTCGACTGCCACAAATCCGCTCCAATCAGGGTTGAAACGGTAAATAACTGTCCTGTCAGTTGACAAAAACAGGCGCACTTCTTCAACAGCCATTGTCAGAACTTCGTCGAGATCGAGAGAAGAGCGAATCCGCTCTTGAATGGAATTCACCAGTCGCTCTCTTTTTAGTTGCTGCATCAAAGCTGCTTCTGCCTGTTTGCGAGCAGTAATATCTACTGCATAACCAACACACTCTACAGGTATGCCAACAGCATTTTTGACCAATTTTACCTCATCGTAAATCCAGCGATAACTACCGTCTTTGTGCAGTTCGCGGTATTCGTAGGAAATCAATTCTTTTTCCAATATCTGAGCAAATGCAATATCTACATTTTCTCGATCTTCGGGGTGAATTATGCTGTGCCAATCGAGGGAACCATCAACAAATTCTCGCGCTTCGTAGCCAATCAGCGAAACAATATTTTCGCTGACAAATGTTACCTCATAATTTTCTTTTAATTGGCGACTAAAAATAACCGCAGGAGTAGTAGCCAACAAATATTGCAAGCGCTCGGTAACTGAGCGCAATTTTAACTCCGCTTGCTGGCGGTCGCGAGCTTCCCTTTCTAAGCAACTGTTGGTTTCTGTCAACTGTGCGGTACGCTCTTGCACTTTAATTTCTAAATCTTCATACGCGCAGCGCAGAGCTAATTCTGCATCTTCACGCACGGTAATTTCCCGCTGCAACTTGAGATTAATTGCTTCTAACTCTTCAGGAGTTTTTAAGGATAAAAATTGGGGTAGCAGCGTTACCATCGATCCGGCAGTGTAGCAGGAAACGAGGGCAGTAATTGCTTTTTCAATCCCCGACAGCCAATAAGCAGAATGCCACAGCGTCCAAATTTCTAGCAAGTGACCTGTACCGCAAAGAATAATAAATGCACCAAATAAACCAAATATTCCTAAAAAAGGAACGTCGCGTCGCTTAAAAACAAAATAAATCAGCATCGCCGGAATTGAATAGTAGGCGATCGCAATTAAAAAGTCGCCGGTTACGTGCAGCCACACCAAAGGCGTTTGCCACAGATAGCACTGACCGTGCGGCATATACTGAGTGGGAGAAAAGATATCTTTGACTATTTGCCACATAATGTTTGGTTGCAAATTATACTAAATGGAACGATCGTCTTGTTTTTGTGGGGCGGGCCGGAGAGCCCTTTCCAGAAGTTGATTTACAAAAACGGCAGCTTCCCAATTTTACAGCTTTACCAAAAATTTTTCAGAGCAAGTTGCTGGCTGAGGTTTTGATTTTAAGGGAATTTTAATCGTAAGCATCTATGCCGCTGCGATTATCAGCAATGTGAATCTGCACCCACTGGCCGTCAACCACAAGCGTGCGGATGCGAATTCTTAGCGGTTAGCAATCGGTATATTGCAAGCGATCGGGTAAGTTTTTCCCCCAACAGTCTTTGACTGAATGCTGCTGCACCGCTATCTGTTCTAAAGCATCAATCGCATTAGAACAAATATTCTTGACACTCTCAACGCTGAAGCGACTGAGATTCTTAAGAAATTGCCTTCTTAATATCCCTATTTCTAGGGTTCCCAAACTCAGTGCGTTTGCTCGTAGAGCGCACTGATATCTTTTGGGCGTTTAGGCGACTAGCGCCAAGTTTTGCGGAGTCCCCACGTACTATTTCCAAAGCTCTATCTCTGATAGTTTTAGCCGCACCAATGTCGGCGTGTTCGTGATAGCCACATTCAACACAGATGAACTTTTCGCCATCTCTGTTTGATTTTTCGATCTGGCCACAATTCCTGCATTCTTGGCTAGAGTGCTTGGGATTAACTTTAATTACGGCTTGGCCCTGCTTCACAGCTAGATACTCAACCTTTGAAATTAACTCGCCCCAACCTGCATCAGAGATAGAGCGGTTTAAGCCCTTTTTTCTTGATTGCCCATTCTTAAGGAATCTCCCTGTTTTCCCGTCGATTTTTACTTGACAACGACGCATCATTCCAGATACATTTAAGTCTTCTAGGGCAATTACATCAACGTTGCGAGACACAATCTTATTGGCAACTTTCCATTGATATGCTTGACGCTTATCACTAACTTTTTGATGAAACCTTCCAACCCGGACAGCCGCTTTTTTGCGATTTTTACTACCCTTAACTTTACGGCTAACTCGTCTCTGTCTGATTTTGAGAGTCCGCTTAGCTTTTTTGTTCGTTGAAAACTTGGGATTTTCAACTTGGTAGCCATCAGAAAAATGAACCAGTTTAGTAATTCCCAAGTCACAGCCTATTACTTTGGGATGCTCTCCCACAGGTTGAACGCTATATTCGGGTACGGATTTATCCTCAATTATGATGGAGACATACCAGCCATTCTGACGTTTTCTAACTGTGCAAGCCTTGACAGTAAACCCATCTGGGATTGAGCGAGAGTTGTAAAACCGAATCCAACCCAGCTTGGGTAAGTAAATTTTATTACCTTGCAATTTTATTCCCATCACGCAGGTGAAGGATTTAAAATTACTGCGATTCTTGAACTTGGGGAAACCTCTGCCTTCAAAGAAATTTTTGTAAGCAGTATCTAATCGTTTAACATTCTGCTGTAAAACTGTTGAGTCTACCCCACTGTACCAAGGTCTAGCAACTTTCAACTCTGGTAATGCTGTAATTTGAATATCGCCAGCACTACGGCGCGGATTTCTAACCTTACCTTCCTTGTCAAGCTTTGAGTCTTTCCAGGGATTGCCTGTAGCTCCACTTTTGCTGACAGAGCTGGTCAAGGGACAGGCTTCACACCTGGTCTTAAGATCGCAGTAATCCCCCTGAATAAACTG
>NZ_JADEWV010000376.1 GCF_015207455.1 Microcoleus sp. LEGE 07076 | reverse complement strand
GTTTTAGTGCCTGTTGCCAATCCGAATACGGAAGATAATTTGCTGCGTTTGGCTTTGATTTTAGCTAAAACATCTCAGGGAACTTTGCTGCCGCTGCATATTTTGTCCGATCGCCAAGAAGCAATTTCGCCGGCACAAAAAATGCAGCAAACTCAACTTTTGAGGGCGGCGGAAACTGTGGCTAACGCGGCTAATTGTGCGGTGGAACCGATCGCGAGAATAGATGATGCGATCGATCGCGGAATTCTGCGGAGTGCAACCGAACGCGAGGCTAGTTTAATTGTTTGCGGTTGGAAGGGCTTTTCCACAACTCGCGACAATTTTTTTGGCAGCATCATTGATAATATAGTGAGGCGATCGCCCGTACCGGTACTGATTTCTCGATTTCCCGATCCGATCCAGAATACAGCCAGAATTGTTTTGGCGGTAACTGACAGCGAGTTGACTCGGTTGGGATTTCAGGAAACGGTGGATATTGCTAAGAGTTTGGCAGAGGATCTCAAGGCGACTTTGCAAGTGTTGTTGGTGGCGAAAAAACGAGAACTAAACAACAAAAATGAAGCCGAGGTAGAAATTCTTTCTGAGATCACAGTAAATCGGGTGCAGGGAAATTTTGTCAGGCTAGTTTCGCAGAATTTGTTAGAACACGATTTGCTGATTTTAACAACAACTTATCAGCAACAGAATTTGTGGGAACAACCGGGAACTCTCAAAGAACCGGCATCGATCGCCCGGACTCACACACCCAGATGTTTCGATGCTTGTTGTTTATTTTCCTACATCTTGAGGAATATTTTAAGTGCAGGTGATGCGATGAACCTGCATTCACCTGCGGTTGAGATTAGATGTGAATCCCAGGAAATTATGATGACAAGTTGTGCGCCTTTTCCCGGTTAAAAAATACACGCCGACTGCTTGGCTGGCTGTCAGAAATTTGTATTTTTATGATTGTTAATTAAACAAATATTCAACTAATCGCGATTAGACTTGAATTGCCAAAATAGTTAGGACAAGCTAGAAGCCCATCCTACAAAAAAATGTGGGATGTTGCTCCGGCGCCATCCGAAATTTTGATGAAAATGACTTTGACAATTCAAGTCTATTAGCATCGGCAAGAGAAGTGCCATTAGGTGCTAATCGGCGATCGACAATTAAACATACCCAGAGACACCGCCGCTCGCACCCCAAGACAATTTCTGGGCATCTGGGGCAATTTTTCGGTATCTGGGAAAATTCTGAGAATATAGTGATATAGTTTATAGTTGAATCAGGTAAAAATGAGCCTTAGACCCAATTTCAGATGGTTTTCCTCCCTCACGAGTGTTTGTAGCGCGATCGGCATCGGCATTTTCGGCGCTTTCGCATCTCCTGCAAAAGCTGCCGAAACAGTTGTTGTCCGCAAAGGTATTTTAGAATCTTCAATATCCGTTGCAGATTTGCGCGAACTCGCAAAAACCGGAAAAGTCCCCGAAAGATTGCAAGCCTACGCCAATTTGCTGTCTGAGTCACAGCGCCGTCAAATCTTGGGAGCCCTGCAAGCAAAAATCCCCATAAATGTAGTCGGTTTGAGCAACTTGTTAAATACCCAGATCGGGAATGCCATCCTCACAGATTTGACTACAGTCATACCCAGGCGCGACGGTGCGGGTGTCCAAGCGCTGCGAGCGGGTTTGGTGCTGGGAGCTAACGCGCCGGAAGGCTTGTCGGTATTGAGTTTTATTGAATCTTATCCGAGCTCGCGGGTAGTGGTGGATCTCGATCGAGCTTTCTCGGTTTTGGGAAATTTGAACGCCGGTTTTTGGCAAACTCAGCGCTTTATGGCGGCGATCGCACCTCAGTTAGCAGCCGCTAAACCCGCCTTTAACCTGCCTTTCGACCCGACCGCGCCGGGCCCTAATTCGGTGCGGGTACTAGCGCTAGATTTGAACGACAGCGCCCGCAATCGGCGCATTCCGGTTGATGTTTACTGGTCGAGAGCTGCGACGGCAGACAAACCGACGATCGTCTTGTCTCACGGTTTGGGCTCAGTTCGCACCGATTTGCGATATTTAGCCGAGCATTTAGCGTCTTACGGCTATGTGGTAGCAGCTTTGGAACATCCAGGAAGCAACGAAACGAACACTAATGCTGCGATTGCGGGTAAGTCTGGGTTATTAGCTCCTCAAGAGTTTTTAGACCGTCCCAAGGACATCAGTTTTGTGCTCGACGAACTAGCAAAATTGAACCAAACTGATGATAACTTGCGGGGGAAAATCGCGATCGACCGATCGGTAATCATTGGCTATTCCTTCGGCGGTGCAACAGCCTTATCCCTAGCCGGCGCCGAACTGCAATTGACCCGACTCAAACAGCGCTGTCAGGGAGATTTGATTGGGTTTAGCTTGGGCGAAGGCATTCAGTGCGCGGCTGCCGGATTGCCCCAAGAACGGTATCAATTGCGGGATGCCAGAATTAAAAGGGCGATCGTCATGAATCCCACAACATCATTATTATTTGGAGAAACAGGCTTAAGTAAAATTAAGATTCCCACATTAATAGTAGCATCTTCAGCAGACAAAACCACACCAGCCTTAGTCGAACAAATTGCCGGCTTCCCAAAAATTCCCTCACCCAAATGGCTAGTTGGATTTGTAGGAGGAACCCACTTAAGCGTCAAAGATCCGAGTACAACCTTAGACCAAGTTGGGAGACCGAGTACAGTCATTACCGGTGACGAACTTGTCGGCAACCAAGCCGCGAGCATCCGAAATTATATTAAAGCTATAAGTTTAGCGATGGCCGCTCAACTAACAGCAGAAGCCGACAAATATGCAATATTTCTAACACCAGAATACGCACAGTTTGCATCAACAAACGCAATCCCGGTGCGGCTGGTAACAGAAATAACCCCAGAAACAAATGCCTTCGTACAAACTTTTATTCAACAAAACAAGTAGTCAGCAGTCAGTAGTTATTGGTTATTGGTTATTGGTTGTTGGTTATTGGTTGTTGGTTATTGGTTATTGGTTATTGGTTACTCGCTACGAATTCCCAATTTCCAATTCTCAATTTCTAATCACAACTAACAACTCACAGTTATTGGTTGTTGGTTATTGGTTATTGGTTATTGGTTACTCGCTACGAATTCCCAATTTCCAATTCTCAATTTCTAATCACAACTAACAACTCACAGTTATTGGTTGTTGGTTATTGGTTATTGGT
>NZ_JADEWV010000375.1 GCF_015207455.1 Microcoleus sp. LEGE 07076 | reverse complement strand
TAGTTTGGCGAATGGTTTCAAAGGTTTCGTCAATCACGTTGAATGAGTAATTTACCGAAACCACATCGTTGTAACCGGCGGCTTTTAAATCGCGGCAATTTTCCAAAACTACTCGCAAGTTGTAGCCCATCCGCATTTTGCGAACCAGTTCCTGGGAACCGCTGGTGATGCCGATTTCAAAGTAGTTCATTCCCGTTTTTACCATCAAATCGCACAATTCGGGTGTGAGATTGTCCGCACGGATGTAAGCAGCCCAGTGGATGTCACTCATGCCGTCGGCGATGATTTTTTGCAATAATTCGATCGCATCGTCGATGAATTTGCGCGCCGGGATAAATTGAGCGTCGGTAAACCAGAAGTTGCGGATACCTCGATCGTACAATTGTCGCATCTCCGCCACCACCTCATCCGCCGGATTGATCCGCACTTGCTTCCCTTCAATCACCGTATAAATGCAGTAACAGCAATTGTGAGGACAGCCGCGCTTGGTTTGGACTCCGACGTAGAAGTCCATATCCTGTAGATAATAGGAAAATTCCGGCCAAATGGTTTCGATGTAGTGATAGTCGCAGGCAGTTTTCTCGATATTAGCGGGCTTTTCGTGAATTAGCCGATCGCGCGGCACAGTTTCTCCCACCACATAACACCTTTCCTGACTCAAATCTTCGCCTTTAATCAACTTCTCCAGCAAAGCTTCGCCTTCGCCCACCGAAACCACAGTCCCCGCCGGCAAACTGCGTCCCAACTGCTCGTAAAACACGCTCACAGCACCGCCACCAACCACTGCACGAGCTTCCGGGCGGTATTTCCGGGCCCGCTTCAACCCGCGCTTAATTAGTCCCAGATTGCGCCACAGTTCGGTGTAGTAAGACGTGGCTAAACGCAATCCTCCCAGTGCTCCCCGGAACTTAGTTAGGAGATTTTTGGCGTAGTAAAACTCGAAGGCATTTTGTAGCGGATTTCCGCCTCTACCGCCGACAGGCGCGTAAATTTGAATATCCCGCCAAGAGAAAACTAGCAGCGTCGGCTTAAATTCGTCTACGATCGCATCCAAACCTTTAGCGTAATCCAGCGGGGGCACCGCGCCTAAGTCGAAAATGCGCTGTTGGACATCGGGAAACTGCTTGTGTACGTGATCCGAAAGGTACACAACTCCGATCGGGAAAATTGGATTGCAAGGGAGTCGAACGTACAGGACTCGGTTTTCCATGATTGCCATATCCTAATGTGGAACTTTTTTAACTATGTTTATATTCTTTTAATATAACTTTACATTCAATCTAATTTTCGCAATTTAATATTAAATATTCTTAAATTTTACCGATCGGCTTCAGGCTGAGCGTGTTGGTGTGGGCGACAGCAGCAGAAAAAAGCGAATTTTTCAGCAATACAGCGTGTTTTGACCGAAAATCTCAGCATGAAGTCAAAAATCAGATATTTTTGCGGCTAATTTTAAATTTAAGTGCGATCGGTCTCTGGTAGGTTATTGATAGCATTTCAAACAAACAATGCAACTCTAGGCAAGCCGGATAAATCCTGATTCAGCAAGTCATATCTTTTCCGGTTGCATCGGAATTATAAAATCGAGTCAACAGTTAACACTCAACCATTCAATTTTTCCAGTCAACAGTCAACAGTCAAGTTTGAGTGCAACCGGAATTGAGGTCATTCCCAAATCTCAAATGGTATAAGTTGGTAGTCGGCTTTACATTAGCCGGGATCGCCTAGTGTTAAGCTAAGAAAATAACTAAAACTTTTAGGCAAGGCTCCCTCAACATTTATGGCTCAAATTCTTGACCCACTACCCTCAGACACCGACAGCAAGATCCTGTGCTGCTATGTCAACGCCACGAGTCAGATTCAGATTGCTCGCATCTCCAACATTCCTAACTGGTATTTTGAACGAGTGGTGTTTCCCGGACAGCGTTTAGTGTTTGAAGCAATGTCAGCGGCAGCATTGGAAATTCACACCGGGATGATGGCCAGTGCAATTTTGTCGGATAAAATTCCTTGCGATCGCTTGCAGATTAACGAAGGCCCGTATTCAAACGTCAATTCTAGCAGATCCCGAGGCGATGCTGCGGGCGATCGCACGGCAACCGCCGGCCGCCCCAAATCCCGAGAAATCTCAGAACCTTTGACAGTACCAGCACTAACCGCCGTTGATTAATAGAAGTTGTGAGTTTTGAGTTATAAATTGTCAGTGAATTGATAACTCCGGGCTCAAAATTCCAACTTCTGCAAAACGGTAAAAACTCAGCACTTAAGAATCAAAGTTTCTGAAATAAATTTTACAGATCAACTCAAAACAGCAAATATTGTCCGGTTTTTTCAGATTTGCCTGAGTTGTGTTCGCAAGATAGAAAGCTGTGCAAAAATATCATTAAACAGCTTCTAGAATTTCAGTTATGTCAGCAGAACCGATCGCTTTTTCCCCATCTTCCCCCCCAGTATTTGAGCCGGCTGTATTCCGGCTGTCTCCCCTGATTAGAATCACGCTGTTAAGCTTGTACTTCGCCTTGAGTATTCCGTTGCCGTTTTTGTCGGAAGTAACGAAAGCACCGGTTCCGCCCGCTGCACTCTGGGCGGCAATTGCGATCGGCGCAGCGGGCTTGTATGGCGTGCTCAGCGAACGGGTAATTCTCAGCGAGGAGGGGATTGAAGTTACCTATCCGAACTGGTTTCCGCGCGTGTTTCGCAGGGGTTGGTCTCTACCTTGGACTGAGGTGAAAGCTCTCAAACCTCGATCGACTGGTCAAGGAGGCTTAGTTTACTATTTTTTGAGTCATGCGGGCGAAGGTTATCTGCTACCGATGCGGGTGGCTGGATTTAATAAATTAGTCGGTTTGGTGGAAGCAAAAACGGGTATTGATACTAGAGATGTTCGCCCTTTGTCTCAGCCTTGGATGTATTTAATTTTGCTCGGATGTACGCTGCTGCTGCTGTTGGTGGATGCGTGGACGATCGCAACTGCGATCGCACTTCAAGGTAATTTGTAATATTATCTTTGTTGTTTATTGAGTTTGTACCTTTGGGGCGGGCTAGAAGCCCACCCCACAAGATTGGTCACAAAAAGAAGCAGACAAATTATTAATTGGCAAAAACTTACAAAGCTGTTTGATTGTGTTCATTTCAGGCGACAAGATTAGGTAAAAAATATTAATTTGATCTTGTGAAAATTCTTACAGTTCTTGTGGGGTGGGCTTCTAGCC
>NZ_JADEWV010000374.1 GCF_015207455.1 Microcoleus sp. LEGE 07076 | reverse complement strand
TTTGGCGATCGCTCTGTCAAGCACCAACACTTGCCCATTTGTTAACTGACCTGATGCAATGTTTCGAGCGATCGCCCCAAATTAACTTACCAGTTGATGTGGATGAAACAATCTCGCAACTAATAGCAAATTTGCGATCGGCCAAATGTCTGATCGTGTTGGACGGTTTTGAAACAATCTTAGAGCCGACTAAGCTAGCCGGACATTATCGACAAGGCTATGAGAAGTATGGCGAATTCATCCAAAAAATTGCCGAACAACAGCATCAAAGTTGTTTAGTAATCGTAACGCGGGAGGTGCCGGAAGCGATCGCTCTGCTGGCGGGCGATCGTTCGCCAGTTCGACTTTTAAAACTGGCTGGTTTGAACGAGACAGAAGCACGAGACATTTTTCAATATCAAGATTTGTCAGATGAAGAAAAATGGCCTGAACTCATTAAGATTTATCAAGGTAATCCCTGGGAGTTGAAAATTGTAGCTTCCGCTATTAGCGAATTGTTTAACGGCAAAGTTTCCGAATTTCTCAAACGCCAAACTTTTGTATTTGGAGGGATAAAAGCTTTATTGAATGACCAGTTTCAACGGCTGTTATATTTAGAAAAAGCGATTCTTTATTGGTTGGCGAGCGAAGGCTCTCCCCTTTCTTTAGAACAGTTAGCCAACTATCTTTTATTTCCGATATCTGAATCGGATCTTATATCTGAGTCGGATATTTTGGAAGCCTTATCTTCCTTGCTGCGCCGGGAGTTGATTGATAAAAATGGTCGCAGCGATCGAGCTGAGTTTATGCTGCACAAAGTTTTAATGCAGTACGTGACCGAGCAATTAACAAACCAGGTTTGCACCGAAATTTTTTCGATGCTCAAAAACCAAAAACCTGATAACAGCAAAGTTAAACTACTTAGAAGTCATCTGGTGTTTAAAAATCCCCAGCTAGCTCCCAATGTAAAAAATGCTAGTACCGGAAATTCGAGCGCCATTGCTGTTAAGGAGAATCTGAATAAGTTGTTTAAAAGCAATAGCAAAGGTTGCGAGCAGTTAAATAAAGTTTATGCTGCCATCCAAAATCAGCCTTGGCAGGAAGGATACATTCAGGATAACTTGCAAAACTTGCTATCATTTATGCAAGCAGAAGAAAAAAATATCGCGCAAGGCTAAGCTGTTCGGCATTTAAAAGACGATTGTAGGGTGCGTCAGTTCTTTCATCGTTTCCCATGTAAGCGTATCGTGTTCTAGCTGACGCACCCTACCTGGATCGTTAGTGGTTTAAATGCTCCACAGCTTAGCGAAAAAAAACAGGGAAAATTACCTGTCAGGTAAATAATATTTTGTTCTGCACTCGGAGGTTGAAAAGGAGGAGATAATGGATAACTTTGACGACCAAATGTTGGGAGAAGAGAGTGTTAGCTACTGCATCAATCCTAAGTGCCAGCAGCGTCTAAATCCTTACGGATTGGAGAAGTGTTTTGCTTGCAACACGCCATTATTAATCAACAACCGTTATCGAGCGGTGAGAAAGCTATATCAAAACGATCGCACCGAAATTTTTGAATTAGAAGACTTGGGATTTGGGGCAGCAGGTTGGGAAGTTCCGAAGATTTTGAAAGTGCTAACCGACGATGGCGAACCCAATGTAGTTCGCCTGTTTCAGCAAGAAGAACTGATATTGCGGCAACTGAAATCTCTGGGAATTCCTAAAGTATTTCCCGGAGGTTACTTTACTTTTGAAACAAGTTGCTGTTTTTTATTGCACTGTTTGGTAATGGAACAAATTCTCGGTCAAAATCTAGAACGTTGGCTGAAATTAAACGGGACAATTTCTGAAGAACAAGCGCTAGATTGGCTGAAACAGATCACCCAACTTTTGGAATGCGTGCACAATCAAGGTTTTTTTCACCGAGATATTAAACCGAGCAACATCATGTGCCGTCCTGACGGAAGCCTAGTATTAGTTGACTTTGGTGCGGCAAGAAAAATAACGTCGGATACCTATATTGATAAATATGAAAATTGCGATACTACGGTAATTTTATCGCACGGTTATACACCTCCCGAACAAGTCAATCGTGCTGCTATTCCGAAATCAGACTTGTTTGCTTTGGGGCGAACTTTTGTACATTTGCTAACTGGCAACCACCCCGATTGTTTAGCGGCAACAGCAACAGGAAAGTTAATCTGGCGGGAATTAGCGCCGCAAATTTCAGTAAATTTGGCAGATTTAATTGACGAAATGATGGCTGCTGAATCTCAGCGTCGCCCTCAAAATCCCAGCATAGTTTTGCACCGTTTAGCCGAAATTGAGTGTAGCAATTTTACAGTCTATAATTTTCTTCGTAAAGCCGCAAGTAAAAGTAATTTCATTAACCCTTACAGAAATTTTCAATATCTCAATTCTCTTCCTGTTAAGTTAGGGCTAGGTATGTCGCTGTTTTTTGGTATTATCGTTTTTAAATTATCTGCGCCTGGGTTAGCTATTTTTTTGAATAATTGGGCTACTGATAATTACGCAGCCGATAACTTAGATGGTGCTCAGATTTGTATAAATTTAGCACTAATGATGGTTCCGAGTTTGGATGAATCTCATTATACTCAAGGCTTAATTTTTGATGCCAATAAAAACTTTTATGCGGCGAGAAATAGTTACGAAAAGGCGATAATAAGTGTTCCCGAAAAATCCCTGAATAATTTAGCTCGATTGGATATTATGGAAAAACGGTATTCGGCTGCTGTTCCTCGACTGAAAAGAGGATTGCTGCTTGTCAAAGAAGCGGATTTAAAGTCGGCTTTGCACAAGAATATGGGCTGGGCACTGTTGGAAATGGGGGATTATCAGCAGGCGGCAATACAATTAAATGGCGCGATCGCACTTGATAGCGATCGCGCTTCTGCGTACTGTCTGCTAGGGCGGGTGCGAGAAGCTCAAAAAGATCGCAGCGGGGCATTTACGGCTTGGCACAACTGCCTGAAATACGCTCCAAAGGAAAAATATCAGCCGGAACTGGACAAGTGGGTTATTGAAGCAAAAAACCGCTTGGAAGTTCAAGGGACTGATGGGGTGACAAGTATCCCAAAACCTTGATTTACAAAGATTTTTATCCGCGATCGCTAAAAATCGGGGCGATCGCTGTTAGATCCCCAAAAGACTCTCGCGCGGGATGGGGGCGGGTTTTTTAGTCTTTGGGTATCTTTTAAAGCTATTTGTGAAGCAGCCCCTACAAGTTTTTGGCCGCGGGTGCAATAT
>NZ_JADEWV010000055.1 GCF_015207455.1 Microcoleus sp. LEGE 07076 | reverse complement strand
TCTTTAGCCGGCTGGATTGGTCACTTAATGCCGACTTCCCCAGACTACCGCCGACAATTGATTGCTTGCGGCGCTGCGGCGGGATTAGCTGCGGGTTTCAATGCTCCCATTGCCGGAGTTTTGTTTGTAGTTGAAGAACTGTTGCACGATGTTTCTGGATTGACTTTAGGGACTGCAATTATCGCTTCATTTATCGGTGCAGTTGTCTCGCAACTTTTGGGCGGCGACAGTTTAAACTTGAACCTTCGCGAGTACCCAATAACTTTTCAAGCTCAAGAAATCCCGTTTTACATACTGTTAGGAGTTTTAGCGGGAATCCTGGGAGCTTTGTTCGGCAAAGGGATGATTGCTGGCTTGAAATTTAACAGGCGAACCCTCAAATTTTCCTTGCCCGTGCGAATTGCTCTAGCTGGTCTAATCTGCGGTTCAGTAATAGCTCTTCTGCCAGAAACTTTTCGCAACAATACAGGGCTGCGCGAGTTTTTGCTGACCGGAGAAGCCAACATTACAACGAGTTTAACGGCTTTGGCTGCTCATTTCTTTCTGACAACTATTTCCGCTGCTTCTGGAGCTCCGGGAGGATTGTTTGCCCCTTCTTTAGTTATGGGATCTGCACTCGGTCACATCGTGGGCATTTCGCAAGCAAATTCCCTGGGCATAGGCTTGCCGACAACCTATGCTTTGGCGGGAATGGGAGCGTTTTTTTGCGCGGTTTCGAGAGCGCCGATTACTGCGGTAGTAATTGTCTTTGAAATTACGGCGGATTTTAAATTAGTGCTGCCTTTGATGATCTGTTCTGTAGTTGCTTATTTGGTCGCAGAAAAAGTAGAGAGCGGCTCGTTGTACGATCGCCTTTTGGAGTTTAACGGCATTCAACTAACAAAAGATAAACCTGCGGTTGACGCTTTGAGCGAGTTGCACGCAGCTAACGTGATGCAGCGCCGAGTCGAAACTCTTTCGAGTGGGCTGACTTTCGATGAAGTGATGCAGGCTTTTTCGCGATCGCACCACCGAGGATTTCCAGTAGTAGACGGCGGAAAATTAGTGGGAATTGTCAGTCAAACCGATTTGGCAAATGCCAGCAAACGCAATTTTTCCGACACCTCCCTGCTGAAAGAATTTATGACTGTACAGCCGATCGCAGTCAAAGCAACCGATACTCTAAGCGAAGTTTTGTACAGGCTAAATAACTACAATATCAGCCGTTTGCCAGTGGTAGAAGGCCGCCATTTAGTAGGAATTATTACCCGCAGCGACATTATCCGAGTTGAATCCCAACATCTCAGCGGAGAAAAAACCCTGGGCCCGCATCCAGAACCTTCCTATGTAGTTTATCAAACCAGAGCTCCGCAAATCGGAAACGGTCGCTTATTAGTGCCGCTTTCCAACCCGCAAACAGCCCCCGCTTTGCTGCGGCTGGCGGCCGCGATCGCGCGCGATCGCCATTACGAATTAGAATGCCTACAAATCATCACAGTACCGCGCAACAGTTCCCCCTCAGAAAGCAAAGTGCGGACAACAAAAAGCCGCCGCCTGCTGCAACAAGCCGAGCGAATAATTCGCAACTGGAACTTGCCAGTACACACTCAAATACGGGTAGCTCACGACGTACCTAACGCGATATTAGAGACAATTAGGGAGCGACACATTGATTTAATTTTGATGGGCTGGCAAGGCGAATTTTCCACAACAGGACGCATTTTTGGCGATGTTGTAGATACCGTAATTCGGCAAGCCGGTTGCGAGGTAGTTTTGGTAAAGTGGAGCAAAAAACTACTAGCAACACCCCAAAAAATAAAATTTTTAGCCGCTAGCAGCGCGGGGGAAGATGCTTCTACACAATGGCAGTTAAATGACGCAGAAAATGCTACATTTGCCGCATCAAGTTCATCAGCAACTCCCGAGACAGAACTTTCCCCGCCAAATTCTGACATTCCGCCGCCAGAATTGGGATTGCATACGCTGATGGGTTTGCAGCGCTGGTTAGTGCCAATTCGCGGCAGTTACAAGCAAGCTGCGGCTTTGCGGCTGTTACCTGCTTTCGTGGCTGCGAGTGCAGTACCGGAGATTAAATTGTGTCAAGTTCACCAGCCTTCTGTTGCAGAACCCGATCGGCTAGAATTAAAGCAAGCTGCGGAGTTTATTCAGCGCAGAGTTAAGTGTTCAGTAATCGCGACAGCCGTTTGCGCTAAATCGGTTTCCGATGCTTTAATCGATCAAGCTCAAAATGATCAATGTGATGCCATTGTCCTCGGAGCCAGCCGCGAAGGGCTATTGAAGCAGGTGATTCAAGGGAACATCCCGGAAGCTGTGGCGCGCGGGTGCGACTGTACAGTCATATTAGTGCGATCGGCCTCTTAGTCATTAGTAATCGGGCTGTTGACTGTTGGCTGTTGACTGTTAATTACTAACAACTAACAACTGCCAACTAACAACTGCCAACTGACAAATTATTATGGTTCACTTTAACGTCGGCTTTCAACACTTTAACTCCTTCGCCGACATTACCCTATCCCTGGCCACAACATTAGACCAGATGGGAATTCCTATTTCCGTCGAACCATCGCCAATAGCCTCTCACATCAGCCGCAATTCCACAGCAGAAGAAAACCACCTGCTAGCAAAGTGGATGAACACCGTACCATCAGATTTATTTCAGATCAAATGGTCTCATTACTGGAAACCTCATTTCCTCAAAGAACTCAAGGGACATCTCAACTTAGAATTTTTTGCCATTAATTACGAATTCGCCAGAAACGACGATAATGATGATTACTGGATTTACGATGCAGTCAACAATTCATCCCACATACTAGCAGTAAGCGAATATTCTAAAAACGTTTTAATCAAAGCTGGCTGTCGGGCGCAAAAAGTCTCAGTCGTGCCTTTAGGCTTCAATCCTTTAATCTCGAAACTCTATTCTACCAGACCCCAGAAAACCAAAAAAGAGCTAAAATATATTCTGCACATGACCAACTCTTATGATTTATATAGATTTGGCACGGATCTCGCCATTCAAGCATTTTATCGAGAGTTTAAAAATGATGCTAACGTAGAATTAATTATCAAAGATGGCGGCAAAAATCCCGAGTTCATAGTAGAACATATCCTAAATAACGAAAAGCAATTCGGCAAGTCAAAGTCAAAAATTCAGGTAAAACCTAAATTTTGTAGTAAAGCAGAACTAGCTGATTTATACTTATCAGCAGATGCTTTTTTAGCTCCCTTTCGCGGCGAAGGTTTTGCCATTAAAATTTTGGATGCCTTTGCAGCAGGTTTACCCGTCGCCATGACGATGTACGGTGGCCCCACTGAGTACGCCAATACCGCTAACTGCTATCCCATTACTTGCGATCTAATTCCCGTAGGAGAGTGTTACGATACTCAGTATCTGAAAATCAGAAATTCTCCTCATTGGGCAGAACCAAACGTTGACTCTGTTCGCCAGCAGTTGCGAAAAATCGTCGAAGACCCGATGCGTTTTCAGGTAGCTCAAAAAGCTAGAGAGACGGCAGATTTATTTAATTGGGAAGCGACGGGCAAAAAATTGCTAAAATTAATGCGAGAGTTGTTTTAGGAACGGAAATTATGGGACTCGAACGCAAAATGTTTAGGGGAATGTTTTCACCTAGCGAAGTGGTACAATTAAAACAGCCTTGTTTTACTCCAGGGCGGTTGTTTGAACCCGGAAAATATAACGCTGCCGATTTGCCGGATATCGCTTTTGATATGGGTTTGGTAGACCATTTGCCACCTGTCAAAGCCAATACTTCAGAAAAATTAATCCCCCAAAACCCACAAGATTAAAAATTCGACGAGTGATCCCAAATCCGGTTGCATCGACTCAACCAAACTGCGAAGGCGAACCCGAACGCAAAGGAAGAGAAGAGACAGAGATGAGTAATTTCGATGCCAACGGATTTCATATAACCCCGTTCGCAGTGAGGACTTAAGTCCTAAAAATTGAAAGAATCAAAGACTCAAGTCCTGACTGCAAAAAATATCGAACCAATTCAACCCTTTTGCTCAATCTTGGCAATTAACTCCTTCAAAACTTTACTAGCTTTATCATTTTCAATCTGACAAGTTCCGGCGTTCTGATGACCCCCGCCACCATATCTTAACATTAACTCCCCAATATTAGTTTTAGAAGTTTTGTTAAAGATTGATTTACCAACTGCGAAAACAGTATTTTGTTGTTTCAGCCCCCAAAGTGCGTGAATCGAGATATTGCACTCGGGAAACAAAGCATAAAGTACAAAACGATTTCCGGCATAAATTACGTCTTCGTTCCGCAAATCCAAAACCACTAATTTTTCATAAACTTTGGCGCAGCGCTGTATTTGCTCTTGAAATTTTTCTGATTGCTCGAAGTAAAGGTCTACTCTTTCTTTTACATCAGGAAGCTGCAAGATTTGGTCGATATTATGAGTTTTGCAGTAATCGATTAACTGCATCATTAACTGATAGTTGGAAACTGTAAATTCTTTAAACCTGCCCAACCCGGTTCGAGCATCCATTAAAAAGTTTAACAGCACCCATTTTTCTGGATGTAAAACTTCTTCTTTGGAAAATTGAGCGGAATCTGACTTGTCAACGGCTACCATCATTTCCTCGGAAATATCGGGAAACTTGGCTCGGCTTCCATAATATTTGTACAGCACCCTAGCTGCTGAATCTGCATAGGGGTCGATGATGTGATTGATTTTGATTTTTTCGTGTCTGAGAGTTTCGCTGAAGTGGTGGTCGAAGGCTAGATGAACTCCTTCAACATAGGGTAAGTTGGTGCTAATATCGTTATTTGTTATTTCGATTTTTCCATCCTGCATATCTTTAGGATGCACGAATTTAATCTCGTCGATCAAATCTAGTTCTTTGAGCAAAACTGCACAGACAAGACCGTCAAAATCGCTGCGGGTGACTAATCTGTATTTTTTAGTGAGTGGCATAGGTTTGTGTGAGAGGCAGTGACTGATTACAAGACAATATAACTTATTACCCGATCGCCGGACAATATGAATGCAGACCCTTACGCTTGGATAGAGAAGTCCCTGGACACTGTGCGCCGTGCCGATTGGTATCGATCGCCACAATCGATCGAAAGTTGCCGCGGCCCTACGGTAAAATTAGGAAACCGCCGGCTGATTAACTTTGCCAGCAACGATTATCTCGGGCTGGCGGGCGATGACAGGTTAATTCAAGCGGCTGTGGCTGCAACAAAGGAATTAGGTACGGGTGCGACGGGTTCGAGGTTGCTCAGCGGACACCGCGATTTGCACCGACAGCTAGAACTGGCTATTGCTAATTTAAAACAAACCGAAGACGCTTTAGTATTCAGTTCGGGATATTTAGCAAATTTAGGGGCGATCGCATCGATCGTCGGCAAGCGCGACTTGATATTATCTGACAAGTACAACCATTCGAGCCTCAAAAACGGAGCAGCGCTTAGCGGTGCAACAGCACTAGAGTACAATCACTGCCATCTTGAGGATTTAAAAGCCAAGCTAGAGCAAAATCGGGTCAAATACCGCAAGTGTTTAATTATTACCGATAGCGTCTTTAGCATGGATGGGGACTTGTGCCCGCTACCGCAGTTAATAGCTTTGGCCGGACAATTTAACTGCATGGTATTAGTAGATGAAGCTCACGCTACAGGAGTTTTCGGTGCTAGGGGTGGCGGTTGCACAGAACATTTCGGCTGTACGGGATTGCCGCTAATTCAAGTTGGCACGCTAAGCAAAGCTTTGGGAAGTTTGGGCGGCTACGTTGCGGGCTCTGCTGCCTTAATTGATTTTCTCCGCAATCGAGCTGCGACTTGGATTTATACTACCGGATTAACCCCGGCTGACACGGCTGCTGCTTTGGAAGCTGTGAAAATTGTACAGCAAGAACCAGAACGCCGATCGCGCTTGCAACAAAATATTGAAACTTTCAAATATTGCGCGATTACCAATCGCCAATTACCAATTAGCCATTCCCTCTCTCCAATTTTCAGTTTACCGTTAAAAAATGCAGCCACAGCTTTAACCGCCGGTAGCAAACTCAAGGAGATGGGTATTTTTGCTCCGGCGATTCGGCCTCCGACTGTAAGTGTCAGCCGAATTCGGATTTCGCTGATGGCAACTCACGAGCTCGCACACTTGCAGCAGTTAGTAGAGGCGCTGGGGGAAGTTTTGAGTTTTGACTCAATGTAGGGCGCGCGCCGCCGCACACAGCTTGAGTAAATCATGGCTTACGCGCTCCCGCTCAAGAAACCGGGTTTTTGGAAAAAATACATTGGTTGCAGCCAGCAAGTGCGGAATTATATTGTTTGCGGGCAGGTATCTTGCCTGCCCCACAGCAATTTTGCAGCTCGGCTGTGTCCCTACAGATGCCGCTCTTTAAATAAATTATGGGAATTGTCAAGATATCGCTATTGACTTATGCAAAATAGCTTATACTGTTGTGGTCGATCGCTCGCAAATGTAAATTTTTTGTAAATTTAGATACTTTTTGGAATTTTGCGCTATATTAAAGAAGTAGTCGGTACACCAAATTCAATATAAGGAATGTCCACGATGAACACAAATCGCAAAAACGTCAGAAAAGTAGCTGAAACCCACCGCGCTAACATTCACAAGCAACTGATGCACCGCATTGAAGCAGCTAGAGCCAGCGGCAATCAAGATTTGGTTCGGGTGCTGGAAGAGGAAATGAGACAGTTGTAAGAAGCTGCCACTAAAATATTGTTTGCAGTCTGGTTTAGAGGGTTGTGCGAGAAAGCAGAATTCCCGCAACCTCTATTTGTTGAATTTTCACTCCTCTGTTAGTTGGTAGAAAAAAACCCGGTTTCTTGAAGAAACTGGGTTTTTTCGTTGGGATTCGTCGTCTTGAACAGGCAGGATGCCTGTTCCACAACAATTATTGACTGTTGAGTGTTGACTGTTGACTGTTGACTGTTAACTGTTAGTTGTTAGTTGTTAGTTGTTAGTTGTTAGTTGTTATTAGGAATTGAGAATTGGAAATTGGTAATTCGTAGCAAGTAACCAATAACCAATAACCAATAACCAATAACCAATAACCAATAACCAATAACCAATAACCAATAACCAATAACCAATAACCAATAACCAATGACTAATGACTACTGCCTATCTTCCTCCGACTACAACATTTTTAATTCGCAAGTGGGGGCCGCCGACGCTGACGGGCAAACCGCCTTGGCCGCCTTTGCCGCAACCGCCGTAGGCATAAACTGAGTCGTTGCCGATCGACTCAATATCCTTTAAAGTCTGAAATACATTGCCGCTTAAAGTGACATCGCTCACCGGTTCGGCCAATTTGCCGTCGCGAATCATGAACCCTTGGGCTGCGGCAAAAGTAAACATTTCGCCGTTGGTTTGTCCTCCCAGCATCCGCACTGCATAGACTCCTTCCTCAATGTCGCCCACCATTTCGTCAAAAGAATGTGCGCCAGATTCGATCGCCGTATTAGTCATCCGCACCAAAGGCATAAAAGTAGCGCTCAGAGCCCTGGCATTTCCCGTCGGAGCTTCGCCCATTTTGCCCGCAGTCTCGCGATTGTGCATCCTCGCTGCTAAAACTCCATTTTTGATTAAATGCTTGCACTGAGCGGGCACACCTTCGTCGTCGTATTTGAGAGTTCCAGGCAGTCCCGGCAATGTTGCGTCGTCAATTACATTTAATTGTTCGATCGCCACAGGCTTGCCCAAAGTCAACAATTCCTGCATTTTCGGGTTTTCGTAAATGCCGTCGGCTTCCGACAAATGGCCGAAAGCTTCGTGAATAAACACCCCCGACAAATAAGGGTCTAAAATCACTGGATACTGACCGCCTTTCACCGATTTTGCTTCTAGTTGGCTGACTGCTCGAACGGCCGCACTTTTAACACGATCTTCAATATTTGTCAATACATCGTAGTCCGATCGCGAGTGAATCGATTCAAACCCTTGCCGGACGACACCGCCTTCGCCCCGGGCGATCGCCCCAAAACGCCCGGTCACGTCCAAGCGCTCTTGAGCAATCGAAGTACCTTGAGAATTTACAAAATAAGTAATCCCAAATCTGTCGCTGTAACCGGCCATTGTCGTCTGAATTCGCGGGTCGTAATCTAACAGCAACTGATTGTAAGATTCGAGCAATTTCCGCTTTTCGGCTAGAGTAATAGAGCGCGGATCGCGGCCCAATTCCACCGCTACATAATCTTGAATCGGCGTGACATCTGCTAGTAGAGTTTTTTCGCTGCCCACCAACCGAGACTGCACTACAGCTTCTTCAATCCGAGCTTTTAACTCAGCTAAACCGTTAAAAGTTACAAAACTCCAGCCGCCTTTGTGACAGGCGCGGATGCCGCCGGCAAGACTGAAACTGCGGTTGACAGCATCTAACTCAGGGCCGCGAAAACTAATCGCAGTTGACTCGCTTTGTTCGAGCCGAACTTCTAGATAATCTACTCGATCGCGGTAAGGTGCGATCGCTTCCATCAACTGTTGCTGCATCAAATTGTCCCTATGAATTATTCGCGCCGGGCGCTGAAAAAAATTATTGCTAACTCTATTTTAGCTAATAATTCTAGTCTTTTGGGTGCGCGAGTCCGAGCAGGGGAGCGGGAGAGGGGAGAACGGGAGAACGGGAGAGGGAATTGGTGTCAACAAACACGTCAAACGTAGTTCCAGTCTTCTGTCTGGTGATTAAGGAATGAGAATTAAATAACTTACCATTGTTATGGTTCTTGTGGGATGGGCGTCCCGCCAGTCCTGGAGGGGCTATAGAGCCCATCCCACTAATTATGTGTAAATTATTTAATTCGCGATCCTAAGACCCGATCCCTAACCCCCCTTAAAAAAGGGGGGACAACAATCACTCAAAGTCCCCCTTGCTTTCGGGGGAGGCGAGGGGGATCTGGTCTCAGCGGCGAACGAGCAATACAAAGGTTTTTGACCTTAAGTTGACACCAATGGGGAGAATGCGAGAGGGAATTGAAATATACCAGTTAAATGCTGTACAGCTTACAACACAAAAAACTCGCGCCAGTTGGCTAAAAGCCCGGTATACCGGAAATTTTGCATCTGCCTAGAAAAATAGAATTAAAATAAATCTATCTAAAGACTTAAAAATATAGCTTAAGTGCCTGCAAATGGAAAACTTTAAAATTAAAAAGTTCCAAACTTTACCCTATTTAGCGGCAATTTCGACATTTATAGCGATTTTGGTCGGAGTTGGCATTTTAGACCGATCGGAACAACAGCGATTTTTGCAGTACAAACGCGCTAGCACGATCGATCGGCTCAGCACAGTCCGTTCTAAGCTGGAAGGATCTTTGAATTCCCGGCTGTTTTTGCTCCGGGGTTTGGTGGCTGACATTTCCAACAACCCGAACATCACCGAAGCCGAGTTTGCGGCGATAGCGAGAATTTTGCTGGCACAGCAAACCGGCATTCGCAACATAACTTTAGTTAAAGGCACGACAATTGCTGATGTTTATCCGCGGGCGGGAAATGAAAAGGCGATCGGGGTTGACTTGACGGCGGTACCCGAACAGCGACAAATGGTCCAAGATGTCATCAATACCAGAAAAACTTTGGTTGCAGGGCCCGTGAAATTATTCGAGGGGGGCGAGGGGTTCGTCAGCCGATCGCCCATTTTTCTCACACCCCCTGGCGCAGAGCCCGAAACAGGAGTTTACTGGGGGTTGATCGGCATGGTTCTAGACAAAAACTCCCCGATCGAGGAAGCAGGAGTCAATGATCCCAAGGCTAACCTGCAATACGCTTTGCGGGGCGAAGACGGCAAAGGAGCGATCGGGGACGTGTTTTTCGGCGACAAGTCGATTTTTCAGCAGAATCCTGTGGTTCTGGAAATCACTTTGCCCAACGGTTCCTGGCATTTGGCAGCAATTCCAGTGGGGGGATGGTCGCAGAATTCGCCACTGCGGGGGTGGTTGCTTTTTGGCGGTGGCTGGCTGGCTGTTTTCAGCGGGGCGGTGATTTTTAGCTGGGTTTACGGGCGGGAGAAGTTGCGCGCCAGCGAAGCTAAGTACCGGCAATTGGTCGAGAATGCTAACAGCATCATTGTGCAGTTAGACAGTCAGGGCAAAATTACTTTTTTTAATGAATTTGCGGAAAATTTTTTCGGGTATTCAGAAGCCGAAATAATTGGCAAAAGCCCGATCGGCACAATTGTAGATCCGGCCAATTTATCAGAAAATCATTTAGCCATAATAATTCGAGACTGCGCGGCACACCCGGACAAATACTTCAAACACGAAAATGAAAACATCCGCCGCTGCGGGGGAAAAGTCTGGGTAGCTTGGAGAAATCAACTGTTGTTCGATGCCCGAGGAAGGTCGATCGGGCTGCTGTCGGTGGGCACAGACATTAGCGATCGCAAAAAAGCTGAAATCGCCCTGAAAGCTTCTGAATCAGAATTGCGAGCTTTATTCGCGGCGATGAACGACATAATTTTTGTGCTCGATATTGAGGGACGCTACCTGAAAATTGCCCCCACAAATCCCGAACTTTTGTACAAGCCGCCGGCCGAACTTGTCGGCAAAAAAGTCAGCGATATATTTGAGCCAGAAATCGCAGAATTTTTTGTGGACAAAATTCGCACCGCCCTCGCTACGAATCAAATCTGTACTTTTGAATATAACATACAAATTTCCAGCCAACAAAAGTGGTTTGCTGCTACCATTTCGCCCATGAAACAAAACACGCTTCTGTGGGTAGCCCGCGACATTACGCAGCGCAAACAATCTGAAAAATGGTTGAACGCTCAAAAACAAATTTTAGAAATGATTGCTCAGGGCGCTTCTTTGAGCGATACTTTAAATACTTTAATTGAAATTGTCGAACAGCAATCTAGAGATGTCATGGGTTCGGTTTTGCTGTTAGATGAAGACGGTCAACATTTGCTGCACGGAGCCGCGCCGAGTTTGCCCGACAGTTTCAACGCTGCTGTTAATGGTGCAGCCATCGGCCCGAATGTCGGTTCCTGCGGCACTGCTGTCTACCGCCGCGAACAAGTAATCGTGACAGATATTGCTACCGATCCTTTGTGGGAAAATTACCGAGATTTAGCCTTAAATTTTGGACTGAAAGCTTGTTGGTCTAGTCCGATTTTTTCGTCTGAAGGCAAAGTTTTAGGCACTTTCGCCATGTATTGCGCTCAACCGCGCGTTCCCCAAAATTTCGATCTGGAATCGATCGAAACTGTCAGGAATTTAGCAGGAATTGCGATCGAGCGCAAACAGGCAGAAGAAAATCTCAAACAGCTCAATCAAGAACTCGAAAATAGAGTTAAAGAACGCACAGCTCAATTGATGCAAAGTGAAGAACGCTGGCAGTTAGCGCTCAAAGGCAACAATGACGGTATTTGGGATTGGAACTTGCAAACAGGAGAAATATTCCTGTCCCATCGATTTAAGGAAATCACCGGATACGAACACGCCCCAGATATCGATTACTTTGACGAATGGAACAGGGGCACGCATCCCGACGATTTGGCCTTAGTAATGCAAGCTTTCCAAGACCATTTAGATAGGAAAACGCCACATTACATCATCGAATACCGCTTGTGGTGCTACAACAGCTCCTACAAATGGATACTCAGTCGGGGACAAGCTTTGTGGGAGGAATCTGGAAAAGCAGTCCGCATTGTTGGTTCAATTACTGACATTACGGAGCGCAAACAAGCAGAGTCAGCACTGCGGGAAAGCGAGGAAAAATTCCAAAAGCTGTCGGCTAATTTACCCGGAATGATTTATCAATGTTTGCTGCGTCCGGATGGATCTGTGAGTTTCCCTTACCTGAGTCCTGCTTGCCGAGAAATGTTTGACTTAGAACCAGAAGCTGTGATGCAAAATTCGTCTTTGCTAATAGATTTGGTTCATCCCGACGACATCCAAAATTATTACGAATCTAATGCTATTTCAGCGCAAAATTTGCAACCTTGGCAGTGGGAAGGACGGCTGGTACTGCCTTCTGGGAAACTTCGCTGGTTTCAGGTAATGTCGCGTCCTGAAGCTAAAGACAATGGCGATATTCTTTGGGACGGCATCACCATTGATGTGACAGACCGCAAGCAAGCTGAGTTGGCTTTGCAAGAAAGCCAGCAGTTCATTCAAAAAATCGCCGATGCTACTCCCGGTATTTTGTATCTATACGATTTGGAAGAACAGCGAAATACCTACACTAATTCTTCTGTGGTGACGGTTTTAGGCTATAGCTTTGACGACATTAAAGCGATGGGTTCGTCACTGATACCTCAGTTAGTATACCCCGAAGATTTGCCTAAAATCGTGAAACATCACGCGAGCTTTGTAGAAGTTGAAGATGGGGAAATTAAAGAAATTGAATACCGGATGCGGGCTGCAAACAGTCAAGTTTTGTGGCTGCAAACTCGGGATAGTATTTTTAGCAGAAATGCTGAGGGTCAGCCCAAAGTAATAATTGGATTTGCTCTGGATATTACGACTCGCAAACAAGCTGAAGAAGCTCTGCGACAAAGCGAGGCGCGAGAAAGAGAAAGAGCCGGAGAGTTGGAGTCAGCGCTGCGGTCATTGCGCTCTACTCAAGCTCAGCTTATTCAAACTGAAAAAATGTCTTCTTTGGGGCAGTTAGTTGCCGGGGTAGCTCACGAAATTAATAATCCGGTTAATTTCATTCACGCTAATATTAATTATTTCAAAGAGTATACGCAACAGTTGCTCGGTCTGGTGAGTCTCTACGAACAAGAGTATCCAGAACCGAATCCAAAAATTGTCGATCGCATTCAAGAGATTGATTTGAACTTCATGGCCGAGGATTTAATAAAACTTGTGGGTTCGATGCAGGTAGGAACCGATCGCATCCGGCAAATTGTTTTGTCGCTCAGGAATTTCTCGCGGCTGGACGAATCGGCGATGAAGCCTGTGGATATTCACGCGGGAATTGATAGCACTTTGTTGATTTTGCAGCACCGCTTGAAGAGTCACGACAGCAGTCCAGAAATTGAAGTAATTAAGGAGTTCGGCAAACTGCCGCTTGTGGAGTGCTACGCGAGCCAACTAAATCAAGTGTTTATGAATATTATTGTTAATGGCATTGATGCGATCGAGGAACGCTGTGCTAAGTTATCGTTTCCCGAAGCAGAGCAAAATCCGGGCAGGATTGTTATTTGCACTGGTGTCACGCCTCACAACACTGTGATGGTGCAAATTTCGGATAACGGTACGGGCATTCCCGAGGGGATAG
This sequence comes from Microcoleus sp. LEGE 07076, assembly GCF_015207455.1. Lineage (GTDB taxonomy): Bacteria > Cyanobacteriota > Cyanobacteriia > Cyanobacteriales > Microcoleaceae > Microcoleus. The sequence goes on along the minus strand of NZ_JADEWV010000055.1, from coordinate 20,729 downwards.
CCGATCGCATTTTTAACCCGTTTTTTACGACAAAAGCTGTGGGGAAAGGTACGGGGTTGGGAATGTCGATCGCCCATTCGATTGTGGTAGAAAAGCATAAGGGGAAGATTGAGTGTACTTCCCAAATGGGACGGGAAACGATTTTTAAGATTGAAATTCCGATCGGCAAAACCTAGTCGATTTTAGATTTTAGATTGGTAGGGTGCGTCAGCTCATAGTTGAATTTTCAGGCTGTGAGGGATGAGCCGCGAGCTGACGCACCCTAAAAATTGAGCGGCTCGTGCACGAATGCTCCCTCTCTTCCCTCTTCCCTCTTCCCTCTTCCCTCTTCCCTCTTCCCTCTTCCCTCTTGCTTCTTCCTTCTTCCCTCTTCCTTCTTCCCTCTTCCTTCTTCCCTCTTGCTTCTTCCTTCTTCCCTCTTCCTTCTTCCTGATGACGTTGGACCCAAAGCTCGGGGGGGACAGCAAAACATGACGTTGGACTAATGACTTAATGACTTCTTCCCTCTGCTATAGCGACTAAGATAGATCCAAGCTGCTAGAGAAGCGGTGCTGCATCAACCTTTAAAGAGATAAAAACTGACATGATGGGATTAATCCTGGAAGCGCTCGAAGCAATGGGACACAATGTCCGCTGGATGTCTTGGAATTTGTTTTTAGGTTTACTACCCCTGGCGCTGAGTTTTTGGCTGTTCCGCAAACCTCGATCGCGCTGGCTGCTGTGGGGTACGTGGGTTCTCCTGGGCGCTAGTTTTGTGCCGAGCACGCGCCATGTTTTAGGCTATCTGAGGCACATCGTGCAAGATGTGGGCAAAACTTACGTTTTGGGGGCGATCGTCATTACACTCGCGCTGATGGCTTTAGACATCTGGGTACTGCGGCAGCGCGGAGTTCGCTCTCTCCGCTGGTGGGGCGGTTTTTTCTGGTTTATCGCATTTTTGCCCAATGCACCCTACGTTTTAACTGATATCATTCACCTGATCGAGCAGATCAAACAGAACCACTCGGTGTGGACTGTGACTCTGGCTTTGATTCCGCAGTATTTGGCGTTTATGCTGGCCGGGTTTGGAGCTTACGTGCTGTCGGTGATGAATTTGGGTTACTATCTCAAGCAACAGGGCTGGAGTAGATTTATCCTCGCCACCGAGACGATCGTACACGCACTTTCGGCGATCGGCATTTATTTAGGGCGATTTATCCGCTTCAACAGTTGGGACATTCTGACTAATCCCGATGAGCTGGTTAACACCGTCATGAACGATTTGATTGGTAAGCGTCCGGTTGTAGTAATGGCTGCAACATTTGTAGTAATTGCGGTTTTGTATTGGCTGATGAAGCAGGTTATTTTGGGCATCAGCCAGCGATTTTACAGCAGTCAATCCGAGTCGGAGCCGATCGGCGAAAGCGCAACTTCAGCCGATTCCATCGATTTGAGATTTTAGATGAGCTTCACAACTAAAGTCCCAACTTTTTTGCTCTCGACGACTTATTTCCCAAAAGCAAGTATTCCTCTGTACGCGAGCTCATATCCGGTAAAATAACTGTTATCCGGTTCGAGGGTTCTCGAAGGATAGGATATGATAACATTCGCTCAACTTCCACTTAAATTACTGCGGTAATAGAAAAGAAAAGTTGCTATGTTATAAAAGCCAAAGTAGTTTTGTAAAAAGCAAAGATGAATCGATTTGACCGTCAGTTGTGGGAGAGATTTCTTGCGATCGCCCAACCTTATTTTTATCCTTTACAGCCAGGGGGAGGCAGAATATTTTTAGGATTAGTCGCGCTGTTGTTGATATTTCTCTTTGCTGCGATGTTTGTACTCCTCAGCGCTGTATGTCTCGGAGGTGCCGCTCTTTTTCCTAATTTTGTCAATAGTATTGCGGCCGGCTTAATTACTTTGTTGACAGCAATTATTAAGTCGCCAACAATTGCGATCGTGGCTTTGATGCTAATTATTCCTTTGAGTGCTTTTGTCGGGTTTAAAAACAGACTGACTAGGCACTGGCAGCCCTGGGCTTTATTGACTTTGCTGCTATTTTTGTCGCTGTCAGTCAGCGGTTTGAATGTAATAATTAGTTATGTCGGTAACTTTTTTAACACAGCACTAGCTAAAAAAGACGAACTCAATTACTGGAAGTATCTGTATGTCTATGCAGGGGTTTTTCTACTCGGCACTCCTATTGTAGTAATTTATCGCTATACCCGAGATAAATTAAGCCTCTACTGGCGAGAGTGGATGACAAATAAGTTCCTGGACAAGTATTTTCAAAATCGGGCTTATTACGAAATAAATGCACACAAGGAAATAGACAATCCAGACCAGCGAATTTCCGAAGATGTCAAATCATTTACCGAGACAAGTTTGTCATTTTTGCTGATCGTCCTGGGTGCAATCGTTGACGTTATATCTTTCACAGGTATCCTGTGGTCAATCTCAAAAGAACTCTCGATATTTCTGATAGTTTATGCTATTTTGGGAACAGTCGCCACTCTGATTTTTGGTCAAAGATTAGTACCTCTTAATTTTAATCAGCTTAAAAAAGAAGCTAACTTCCGTTACGGACTGGTTCACATTCGCGACAATGCCGAATCAATTGCTTTTTACCAGGGGGAGGAACAGGAATCGACACAAATAAAGCAGCGGTTCGTGGAAGTATTCCGCAATTTTAATTTACTCATTGGCTGGCAGCGAAATCTGGATTATTTTACAACTGGATACGGATATGCTGTGGTGATTATTCCGGCTTTGTTTCTAGCTCCTGCTTACTTTGCCGACAAAACCGATACAATCCAGTTTGGAGATATCACGCAAGCAGGTTTTGCTTTCAGTCAGGTTTTAGGCGCTTTTTCGGTGGTTGTAACTCAGATTGAACCCCTGAGTTCTTTTGCAGCTAGTATCAATCGTTTGACTGTATTTACAGATACTTTGGAAGCAGAAAAAGCCGTATCTCGTGCCGGAGAAACAACTATAGATTTAGTAGTTGATTCTCGGTTGACGCTGGAACACGTTACTTTAGATACTCCCAAACATCAAAAGACTTTGATTAGGGATTTGTCGGTAGCGGTGTCGCCCGGAGAAGGACTGTTAATTGTCGGTCAAAGCGGTGCTGGGAAGAGTTCTTTGGTGCGGGCTATTGCTGGTTTGTGGGACTCGGGAACGGGTCGTTTGGTGCGGCCGGAACTTGGGGAAATGTTGTTTTTGCCGCAGCGTCCTTATATGATTTTGGGCAGTTTGCGATCGCAACTTCTGTATCCAAACACCAGCAGCGAGGTTGACGAGGAAAAATTGCGCTATGTTTTAGCATCAGTAAACTTAGCAGATTTACCGGACAGATTGGGCGGTTTTGATGCAGATTTAGATTGGCACGAGATTTTGTCGCTGGGAGAACAGCAGCGTTTAGCTTTTGCCAGATTGTTGCTAACAGAACCGCGATACGCTATTTTGGATGAGGCGACAAGTGCTTTGGACTTGAAGAACGAGCAACATTTATACGAGCAGTTGCAAGCAACTAAAACTACCTTTGTGAGTGTCGGGCACCGCTTGAGTTTGTTGAAATATCACCAGCAGGTTTTGGAACTGTTGGGCGATGAAAGTTGGCGGGTGGTTTCTGCCGAAGAATACCGCGATAGTACGAGCGTGTTTGGTTGATACAGGGTTGCCTTAGATCGTGTCCGGTAAAATAACGATGATCAGGTTTGTAGTGAGGACTTGAGTCCTCATAAAAATCAGAGGAATAAAGTCCTGACTACAAACCTATTTTAGGGCTGTTGTTTAATCGTACATAATATTGAGTGATTGCATCAGGGTTTGGAGCGCCGAGAAAGGCAGTTGCATTCTTTTTGTAAATTGGTATCACAATGGATAATTAAGTATAAATTTCTAAAAAGGCCCAAAAACCCAGAAACAAGCTGAACTTTTGAAGGTTCAATTGTTCGCCGACTCAAACTCACACAATATAATATAAAATAGATTTTTATTACAGCCGAGATTCCTACCTTGACTATTCCGATTCCTCAAAACTTTGTGCAAACGATCGCCAAACAGCGCGGTGTCACAGATGCCGAGTTAAAAACCGTCTTTATGGCTCTCGACGGTCAATCTACGGCTACCATCGCCAGGAACCTCGGCATTAGCGATATCGCCGTTCGCAAAAGACTCGGCGAAGTTTACAAAAAGTTTCAGATAGGGGGGAACGGCCCGGGAAAGCTGTCAGAATTGAGACATCAGTTGCTGTTTTCATACCACAGCGAGCAGGAAGCAAGCGATTTTAGTCCCGAAGGTAAAGGATCTTTCTTCAAAATGCCGCTCCTCTCCGTTGGCGCAGCCCCCGTAGGGGCGAGCTCCGCTAACGCCCGCCGACAGCAAGATTGGGGCCAAGCACCGGATGTTGCAGTTTTTTACGGACGGAGTGAAGAATTAACTGCTTTAAACCAGTGGATTGTATCGGATAATTGTCGCTTGGTAGCGCTGCTGGGTTTGGCCGGTAGCGGCAAAACAACTCTGTCTGTGCAGTTGGCAAAACAGCTACAGAATGAGTTTGATTTTGTGATTTGGCGATCGCTGCGATCGACACCGACTGCGGACGAATTTTTAAGTAACTTAATTCAAGTTTTTTCTAACCAACAAAAGGTCGATCGGCCGTTAGCGGAGCCAACGAACAAGATCGAGCAGGGCGACCAAATTTCGCGTTTGATCGAGTATCTCCGCAAACAGCGCTGTCTGCTAATTTTAGACGATTTTGAAGCAGTGCTCAGACCTGAAGAACTAGCGGGACACTACCGCGAAGGCTGCGAAGGATATCGAGATTTAATTGTGCGCCTCTGCGAAGTCAATCACCATAGCTGTTTGCTGCTAGTTAGTTCCGAAGAACCTACAGAACTAGCTTTGCTGGCGGGAGAAAAAGTACGTTCTTTAAAACCCAGTATTTCCTCAGAAATTGCCCGAGAGATTTTCCAAGAAAAAGGCTTGTCAGCTCTAGATGGAGAGTGGGAAATCTTGTTGGCACGCTACGGAGGCAATCTGTTATCATTAAAAATTGTGGCCGCCACGATTCACGATTTTTTTGAGGGGAATGTTTCCAAATTTTTGGAAGCGACAGGATTATTTATTGAAGAAAATATCAGCAATTTGCTCGCGCAGCAGTTCGATCGAATGTCGAGTTCAGAACAAGAGATTGCCTGCTGGCTGGCTATTGCTCAAAGTCCAATTTCCCTGGCGACTTTGCGAGAGCAGATGTTAGTCAACTCGTCTCTTTCCGATTTGCTAAAAAATCTCGATTCTCTGAACCGCCGCTCGCTGATTGAAAAAATCAGTGAGGGCGGGGAAACGGTTTTTATGCTTCAGCCTTTAATCGTGCAATATGTCAGGGAAAGATTGGTCGAGCAAATTCGCTCGGAGGTTTTAGAGACAGTTAAGACGCAAGAAATAGAAAGAATGCGCCTGTTGAAAACTCACAATTTTAGTCAGAGTATTGTTCAACTAAAAGAAGGCAAAGAGGCTGGCAGTCGTTCAATTTTAGAATTAGTTAAAAATCGGCTGCAAGTTGTGTTTCTGAAAACTACAGGATTTGAAGAACCGCTAAATATCCTGACGAAAGTTGTCTCGGATTTGGAGCGAAAATCGATGCTTGAAGCCGGATATGCCAAGGAAAATCTGGCGCAGATTATTGCCGAAATTCAGTGATCACAAAAAAGCGATCGCCCCAGTCAAAAAAACCAGTCAAAAAAGCGATCGCCCAATGTTCAACAAACACGGAATTCGATAAAATTATTTGACAATACCGAAAACCGAAGCAGATTCGGAGCCCGTAATTTTGCCCAAAGCAGGCGCTGTTTGAGCTCGTGCAATTTTGGGAAGCAAAAATCCCTGCGTATAAATCCGAGGATTTGCTTGAGAAATTTGAACGTAAGATTGGCGGACTTCTGCGTTGACTGCCACAGTCTTAGCATCGTAGACTTGCATCGCCATGTTCGGATAAAAACCAATGCCAACAATCGGTATCAAGAAGCAAAATGCGATCGCCACTTCCCGAGGTTTAGCATCAATAAACTGTGCATCACCAGGCAAAATACAACTATTACCAAAACACACCGCTTCATCCAGATTTTCTCGCTGATTCCGCAAATCTAGATCCTCAAGGTCGCAAGCCGCCAGTGTCCCGCAGTTGTAAAATAACTGTCGCAGCATCGAGAGCAAATAAATCGGTGTCAAAATCAGTCCCACTGCCGCCAGGAACACTATTACTGCGCGGAAAGAAGTGCCGTAAATATCGCTAGTTGCAACGCCTACAAACACTGACAGTTCGCTAGCAAAACCGCTCATCCCGGGGAGTGCCAAAGAAGCCATCGCGCCCGCGGTAAACAAGGCAAACACTTTCGGCATCACTTTCCCAATCTCGCCCATCTCGTCCATCACCATTGTATGGGTGCGATCGTAGGTAACGCCAGCTAGGAAAAACAATACTGAAGCAATCAAACCGTGGGAAATCATTTGCAGCAGCGCCCCGTTGATTCCCAAATCCGTGAAGGAAGCAATACCCAACAACACGAATCCCATGTGAGAAATCGACGAATTCGCCAAGCGGCGCTTCATGTTCGTTTGGCCGAAGGAATTCAGCGCACCGTAGATAATGTTAACAACACCCAGCACCGCCATAATCGGTGCAAAGTAAATGTGTGCTTTCGGAAGAAGTTCCAAATTCAGGCGGATCAGTCCGTAGCCGCCCATTTTCAGCAACACGCCGGCCAGAATCATCGACACGGGAGAAGATGCTTCGCCGTGGGCATCAGGCAGCCATGTGTGAAAGGGGAAAATCGCCAGTTTCACGCCGAAGGCAATGAACAATCCCGCATAAAGTAGGATTTCTAAACCTAGCGGATAGTCCTTCAAGCCGAGTTCTACCATGTCGAAGGTAACGTTTCCTCCGCCGTAAAATCCCATTGCTAAGGCAGCTACCAGAATAAAAATGGAAGCACCAGCAGTGTAAATCAAGAATTTGGTAGCTGCGTAGCGACGGTTTTGTCCGCCCCAAATCGAGATTAGCAGGTACACCGGAATTAGTTCTAATTCCCAGACAATGAACAGCAGCATGATGTCTTGGGCGACGAATACTCCTATTTGTGCCGAATACATCACCAGCATTAGGAAGTAGAATAGTTTTGGCTTGCGATCGACCTCCCACGCAGCAAAAATAGAAAGCGTCGTCACCAATCCCGCCAACAACACCAGCGGCACCGACAATCCGTCAACCGAAACAGACCAATTGAGCCCTAAAGAAGGAATCCAGGAATATTTCTCGACGATTTGGAAAGTAGAAATGCTCGGATCGTAATGAGTCCAAAACACCCAGCACATCAATACAAAGTCTGCAATCCCAACGCTCAGAGCATACCAGCGGACTGTTTTGCCGTCTGTATCCGGCAAAAAAGGGATGGCGGCGGCAGCTATGAGTGGTAGGATGACAATTGCGGTCAGCCAAGGAAATTGATCCGCTATCATGATAGTGAGAATAAATACTTAGTTGGAAGTTACGACAATTATAATACTAAATTTAAGCAAAACTTAATATTTGTGAATTTTTTTTGAAAAATCTCCGGATGGGGAAATAAATCATAGATAGTGGCAAATGTCAATAGTTTTTCCAATTATTTTATTCAGCAGTTCTTAGCCGGACTCAAACATTTTATAGCTCATAAAGTGGCTCTAAACCTTTCTGGACAACGCTTGTGAAGTCGAGCACCCAAAAATGACAGTAATGTGGCAGCGAGCATCTGTGTTTTATATTTGTAGCATCCCAAAGCGAAAAAAATCTTTTTACAAAACACAGATCCTCCCCCTCACGGTTTCGGGCAAGTCTTATTTGTGAAGTCACAGCTATAAATATAAGGTTTTTGCCAGCTCAGAGGAATTTCCAACAAATCCCTGGTTCCGGTCATTCCTTGTCCCAAAAAGAGCAATACAGCGATCGAATTCAAGATTACATGGATCGTGCGCCAGCGATTCGATCGATCTTTGTAAATGTCTTGAACAATCGCCAGCGAAAATACCATCAGCAGCGCAGCGGTGATGCCAATGTAGTAGTGAGACCAATACCATTCATCGGTGCGCCGATAAACGCCATCTTGAGCGCCAAGAATCACCAAACCAGCACCCGTCAAAGTCGCAAATATACCGCGCCACATAGCCGGCTCAGCTCGGTACAGCATCACCAAAGAAGCAACAGTGGCAACAAACATCAGTACAATGAAAACGACTTGAAACGAGTTTTTGCTCCAAATTTGTTCGCTCAAAATATGCTCAAAAATCGCGTAGCCCAAACCCAACAACGTCACTCCTACCACAGATCCAGACAGAATTTTACCTGCTTTGACGTGTTCTGAGCCAACTATAGGGGGAATTTTGCTCTTGTCCCCAGATGCAATTTGCTGGCGGCGCTGCATAGTTTGCCAAGCCATATTCAGCACAATACCAAGCATCGGAAAAACGATCGCCACAGCTACAATAGGATGCAGCAAAGCCATAAAATCTTTAAATTCCATAAAGCACGTTTTTGTTTTTAAACTGGATAAAACTAAACTTTTGAGATTTTCACGAAATCGATCGCCCGATCGCGATCGAACAAAACCCGAGGCTTCAATAAAATCCCAAATAACAAGAAGAGAGACTTTAACTCACCAGGAGCACAAGAGCGTTTCCATTGATTCGGACGACAAAACAACATCTCAACCAGACATCGATGTTGCGGCAAAGCCAATTCATCAAACCGGATGCGTACCGAGGGAAATTCATTGCTAAAATCCACCCTAGTTATCTCTCCTTGCAGCCTCAAATTATCTTCCAGAATTTTGAACTTGACTGGGAGCAGTTCTCCTGGAATCAGCGCCGGGAATCCGGCTTGAGTAATCTCTAGATGAACTCCCACTTCAGAAATAAAAGTAGTCACGCCCCAAAAGATTTGTCCGTCGATCGCCAGCCGTACCAATCGACGCAAATCAAATTATTCGTATCGATCTGATTTAGGAGCATCTAACAATATTAACAGCGTAATGCTGATAATTAAAAGGTTGTAGGCGCTCCAAATCCAACCAATCCCAAATCCTTTGAGCTTCTGGATGATTTCCGGCTCTGAGGCGTGCATCTGAAATTGAATCAAACAGGTTCCCAGAACGTGCCACAGGCTGATGGCATTCGGAATAAATAATAGCAGCAACGGTAGCGCTAATTTCCAGTTGAAGGAAAAGCGATCGCTCACAGTACCTTTGGCTGTGACGTTAAATCCTTTGGAGAAGGGAGAAAGCATTACCCCAAAGACCGTCAAAACCAGCGGAAATGCCAGTACCAGCGAATAAATATCAGAGAGTAATGCCGATCGCGATCGATGATTCAACCACGAGAAAACCGTTAACTGCACTAAATAATAGGGCAGAAAAAAGTACAACATTTCGGGAACAGTGGCTCGGATGGGAATCACGCCCAAAAAGGAATAAGCTAAGGGCATCAACAGAAAGCCGATGCGCGGAATGCTACCAAACCAATTCAGGAGTCCTTCTAAATGGGCGAGTCGCTGAATCAGGTTTAATCCCGGGATAGTCAGGGGATTGGAATCAATAAAAAAAGCTTGTAAAGTTCCGCGCGCCCAGCGCAGCCGTTGAGTCGCGTAAGCAGAAATATTTTCGGCTGCTAAACCAGCGCTAAGTTTTTCATTGAGATACACCAAACGATAGCCTTTAGCAGAGAGTTTAATGCCTGTGAAATAATCTTCACTAAGGGATTCTGTAACAAATCCTCCGGCGTGTACTAAGGCGCTGCGCCTCACAACAAAGGAAGTTCCAGAACAAACTACACTGCCGGCCCCATCTTTGAGCGGTTCAATTTGGCGGTAAAAAACCTCTTCTTCCGGCGCGATCGCGTTATCCAAACCTAAGTTACGGGCGATCGGGTCAGCATTGTAATAACTTTGAGGCGTTTGAACCAGGGCAACTTTCGGATCTTGGAAGAAACCAACAGTGCGAATCAGAAAGTTTTTGGTAGGGATAAAATCGGCATCAAAAACAACGATGAAATCTCCTTGAGTCTGAGTCAAAGCATGATTCAAATTCCCTGCTTTTGCATGGTTATTATTAGCTCTAGTGCGGTATTCACACCCTAATTCCTCTGCAAGTTCTCGCATTTCTTCACGCTTAGTGTCATCTAGAAGATAGATTTTTTTATTGGTATACTCGATGGCTTGACAGCCAATTACCGTGCGTTTGAGAAGATAAACAGGCTCGTTGTAAGTGGGAATCAAAATATCAACCGAGGGCGCGAATCGACCCTCAACTACATCGATCGCCAACCGATTCGCTTCGGAACGCCGATCCTTGACGCGCAACATCAAAAATAACTGAAGGATATTGGTAAGCAAGAGGAAAAGTTCTAGGAGAAATAACCCAATGCTAAAGACTCCATCTAAGGGATTGGATACATTTAAAGTTGTGAGCGATCGCCACAGCATATAACGAGTCACCAACACCAACAAAATGCCTATGACTACAACCCGCGACCAGGTTCGGGGTACGGGCGAAACACGCATAATCAGCCAAGAAATGGCCAGCAGAGCGATCGTAGGTGTTAGCAAAGACTCCCCCATTACCATTGGCACTTCCAGCCACATTGGAGGATGATTTTGCATTGATTGGAGTTTGGCAAATAGATAATAGAGAGTACCGTTACCAGAAAACCAAGCTGCAACCAGTCCACCGGTTACGATAACTGAACCTAACATCACGAGGGTGGCGATCGGTATCCGGTTGCTGCGGGCACTGTCCCGACGATGCAAGCCCAAAGAATTCAGCCATGAAGTCATATGACAGTTGATAGTTAATAGTTGATAGTTGATAGTTGACAGTTGACAGTTGACTACCTTCCTTCTTTCCTCTGCCTCCTGCCTCCTGCCTCCTGCGTCCTCTTCCTTCTTCACTTTGAGTTTAGCGGAACAATTCTTTGTTATTGAGAATAGCAGGCCAATTTTTATTTGCTAAAGCAATGTGACCGGGAATATCACCCATCCACTGTGCCTGTACTTTCTTGTCGTAGTTGAGATAAAGCTTCCCATCAACAATTTTCCAAGCATCAGGCTGGGTAGCAACAAGATTTCCTTCACTCGCAGCCTGGGCGCAATATCCACCGTATTCAGGAGCATACTTTTCAGGATTTTTAGCAAACATATCACGGTTTGCTGCGCTAGCAAACATCCAAGTTGTGCCACCCCAATTATGTTTAAACTGGCTAACTCCCATCAATAATTTGCTTTGGGTGAAATAGGCTACGACATCCTGACCATCAAGAGCCATACCTTTTTCGGTGTAATACTTAGGATGAACAGTTGTTGTGCTACTTTTACCCGCACAAGGATTGGCTTTTCCAGCACAAGGATTGGCTTTACCCGCGCAAGGATTGGCTTTACCCGCACAAGGATTTTTACCCGCACAAGGATTTTTGCCAGCACAAGGATTGGCTTTTCCAGCGCAAGGATTTTTACCCGCACAAGGATTGGCTTTACCCGCACAAGGATTGGCTTCTGCAATCTTGAAGGAAACGGTTGTAGAGTTTGAGTTGGTGGCAGCCTTGAAGTTGGCGTAGCTAACACTAGCTGTTGCCAAACCTAGAATAGTGGCAATGGCGATCGTGGTAAGGTATTTTACTTTCATGTGTTTAATTTCCCGATGAATAGTTAGTAGTTTCAGACCAGATATTTGCTTGAGAGTTTTTGATCTCTGGCAAATTGGTGGCTGTTTGTTGTTCTCAATATTTGAGGTTATTTACATTAACACTCAAGAATATGAGGGCTAGATGAGGAAGAGATGGATGGCAGATAAAACTCTGAAGGCTCAATCGGCTCGTTTCTTCAGCAAAAATTCATCTAGGAATTAGCAACGCATCATCTAGTTAGCAGGAATATCTTATAGAGTGGAGATATACCATGACTATTGGTGTCAAATTTATGACAGGAAAAGACTGGTTAGTTAATGATGATGGACGGTACGATGTTTGCGAGGCTACTAATCAAATTGAAGATTTGACTCATCCTTACCGACTTTACCGATTTTTAACTGATTTGGAAGATGTATTAGAGCAAATTAGTGATGATTATTTACGACTTCAGGCAATTTGTCCCCTTGTCCGTAGGCTGTTAGATAGTTCTCCCTGGCTGCAAATTGCTCTTCTCGAACCTGACTCTGAGACGGGATGGGCGGTACAAACTCTTTATGATGAACCGTTTTTTTCTCTGACTGTGCAGTTGGTGGCTTGGGCTCCGGGTGCGGTTTCTCCGATTCACAATCATGCTAGTTGGGGACTGGTGGCGCTACTGGGTGGACAGGAGAAAAATACTTTGTGGAGGCGATCGCCAATTCCGAAGTTTCCCGATAAAATTCAAACAGTGGGAGATATTTTGCTTGCACCCGGTGATGTTTTGTGCTTAATGCCCGATGCAATTCATCATGTGGAAGCGCTGGGAAATGAACCAACCGTTAGTTTTAATCTTTATGGTGAAGCAGATTATGCTCGACGCTTTGAATTTGATCGTGTCAAAGGTACGGCGGAGATTTTTTAAGGATAAATTTCGCGATTGAGCGATCGAGTGCAGATTCAAGGCAGATAAACACAGATGCAACGCAGATAATTTTAAGATATAAAATTGGATGAGTACCAGAGGTTTTTGTCAGGTGCGTCGCTGCGAGATTATCAATCTTTAGTTAGGATTGATCGCAGGCGACGCACCCTACGACTCATATCCAATCAACCGGGTTTTTTAGCTAATCTTCTGGCTAGAACGTGTCTTTTCGTCACAAACAAGGCTTCTGACTTTTCGTGAATTCCTCACTACATCTGGCAAAAAAATGAAGCTAATTCGCCAAGTTAGAGCCACTATCAACCATCTCACTAGCAAGCGAATTTCCACTTCTTCGCTTCAGTTTCGATTGACTATGGACTTGCTGGTACTTTCGATTTTAGGACTTAGCAGCGTGGCATTTTGGGCGGGCTGGCAAAGGTCGCAAAATCTAGTCGGCGCTCACAAACAAACGCTGGAATATATTGGAACGCGTTTTCCCGAACAGGTTGAGCTTTATAGTGAAATGGGTTCACTAGAAATTGGCTTGACTCGCAGCGTCCAGAAAGCTTCTACAGGCGGAATCATGGTGTGGGTAAAACGCAATGATGGGATGCTTTTGGTCAGTTCACCAGATATGGATATGGAATCTTCTAAGATTAGGAAGATGATCTCTTTGACCGAAGTGCCTGCTGAGCCGACTTTTGTTCAGGTGGACGATCGCTATTTGGTGATTTGTAGCACACCTCTGAAAATCAAAAATCAGTTGCTGGGTAGGGTATATTTCTCTCAAGATATCACTGACGAGCAACGTCAATTAAATGATGGAATTCGGAGTTTAATTGTTGTGAGTATTGTGGTAATATTAGTGTTAATGTTGGCGATCGCCAGTCGCATCCGTCACGCTCTGGGCCCTCTGGAAGAGATGAGTCAGGTTGCTAGCACTTTGTCTGCTGATAATTTGCAGGCGGCAAAACTCCAACTGCATCAGGCTCCTGATGAGATTTTAGGACTTGCACAAACCTTTAATGAAATGTTGTTTCGATTATCCGGTTCCTGGGAGCAACAGCGCCAGTTTGTGGGTAATGTTTCTCACGAATTACGCACTCCTCTAACGGTGGTTGTTGGTTATTTACAAAGTTTGCTGCGACGCAGCACTAATTTAAGCGACTATCAACAACAAGCACTGGAAACGGCGGTTGGTGAAACTGAACGCACGATTCGGATGTTAGAAGATTTGCTCGATTTGGCGCGGGCTGATAGCGGCAATTTGCACTTTCGCTTGCATCCGGTTATCCTGAATACTCTGGTGGCTGAGGTGGCCGAAATGAGTGCAAAGGTTAGCAATCGGAAAGTTATTTTGGTGTCAAATGATGAGGATGTTGTCGCCTGTGCGGATCAGGAGCGTTTACAACAAGTTTTAATTAATTTAGTTGATAATGCTATCAAGTATTCTGCTCCCGAACAACCTGTTGAGTTAGTCTTAGAAAAGAGGGAACAGCAGGTGATGGTTCATGTGCGCGATCGCGGAATTGGTATTTCTCTCCCGCATCAAAACCGGATTTTTGAGCGGTTTTACCGGGTGAATGAGTCCATGACTCGCTCTAGAGACGGTACTGGGTTGGGATTGGCGATCGCCAAAAGCCTGATCGAAGGGATGGAAGGACGTATCGCGATCCGCTCTAAACCAGGAGAAGGTAGTATTTTTACTATCACCTTACCTATCTGGAAAGTGTAATTATGGGCGATCGCATTCTCCTTGTTGAAGATGACCCTAAACTGGCAAAGTTCATCGAATCTGAACTTACTTTAGAAGGATATCACGTCACCGTCGCTCCCAATGGATTGGATGGATTGACGATCGCCCGCACAGCCCAACCTGATTTATTAATTTTAGATTGGATGCTTCCAGGTATCTCTGGATTGGATATTTGTTTGAGGTTGCGATCGACTGGCGTGCAAGTACCAATAATTATATTAACAGCCAAAGATGAAGTACCCGATCGCGTAACTGGATTAAATGCTGGCGCTGATGATTACGTGACTAAGCCTTTCAGTATGGAAGAACTCCTAGCGAGAGTCAAAGCACGCCTGCGCCGAACTCAACCAAACGACCCGGAACGGTTAGAATTTGAAGATTTAATTTTAAACTGTTTAACCCGTGAAGTTTATCGAGGAAATCTACTAATTGAACTCACTGCAAAAGAGTTTGATTTGTTAAAATTTTTGCTGCGGAATCCCCGTCAAGTCATTACGCGCGATCGCATTTTAGAAAAAGTCTGGGGTTACGATTTTATGGGTGAATCAAATATTATTGAAGTGTACGTTCGCGCCTTGCGGATTAAGTTAGAAGCAAGTAACTCAAAACGATTGCTGCATACTGTTCGAGGAGTTGGCTACGTGTTGCGAGAGCAAAAGTAATATCATTTCTCAAAAAAACGACCAATTTTGTGTTTTCTAACAGGAAAAATGAGGCTTGTTTACCTAATTATTTTGTCAGGTGCGTCGCTGTGAGATTGTCGATTTTTATGCCGGAATTTTAGATTGCGACGCACCCTACGGCTACGGCTTTACATAATTATTTTGTCAGGTGAGTCGCTGTGAGATTGTCGATTTTTATGCCGGAATTTTAGATCGCGACGCACCCTACGGCTACGGCTAGTGTTGCATAAAAACTCGGTTTCCAGTCACCCGTGCGTAAGTCCTACAGTCAAGAGTTGTTCGGCGAAAGATGCAATTAGAGTGAAATCGGTCAATTGCGAGATCCATTTTTCCGGTATGGTAGATTCGCCGTAAAAAGCTCCCGCTAACTGTCCGTAAACCGCACCAGTTGTATCCGCATCGTCGCCCAAATTCACCGCCAACAAACACCCTTCTGCAAAAGAAGAACTGTTATAAAATGCCCAAAGTGCTGCCTCTAATGACTTAACGACATAACCAGTACCCTTAATTTCAGGAGGTTGTCGCCGTTTAAAAGAACCCGCCGCAATTTCATCGATTTCTGCCACCAGCGGGTACGCGGCCCAATATTCGGCGATCGGACAATATCTTTGCGAAAGCAAAACTTCTTTACTAACTTTATTTACAGCCCCCGCAATTAAGGTACCAAAATAGCGGCAAGCATCGACGCAAGTAGCAGCAGCGTGAGTAGTGCGAGAACTTGCTCCCGATTTTTCTATGACTTCTCAAGGATTTTTTGCATAAAATAAAGGTAGGGGAGCTAAACGCATAATCGAACCATTTCCAGCAGTCCAAGATTCGGTAGCACCGCAGTAAGATTTTTTTGTAGTTTCAAACTGCCAAAGTGCTTGTTGAACCGTATTGCCAATATCAAAACATTCACCAGTGCTGCTCAAATGTCCATCTTGCCGCCACCGCAAATATGTTTCT
Source organism: Microcoleus sp. LEGE 07076 (assembly GCF_015207455.1). Classification (GTDB taxonomy): domain Bacteria; phylum Cyanobacteriota; class Cyanobacteriia; order Cyanobacteriales; family Microcoleaceae; genus Microcoleus. The sequence goes on along the minus strand of NZ_JADEWV010000055.1, from coordinate 4,750 downwards.
AATTGATGGACTGGATCGAAACTTTTTTTCTCAATCAAACTTTCGGCTAAACAAAGTGCCATTGATGTATCATCCGTCCACTCTCCCGGTTGCAGTCGAAACGGGCCGCCACCAATCATATCGTTAATGGGTTCAAAGGTTCCGGGGCGATGGAATTCTAAAGTTGTTCCGAGAGCGTCGCCAACTGCTAAACCGAGAAGACTGCCGCGATAATGTTCTATTGGCTGCATATAGTAATGAAAACTTGGTAATGGGGAATTGGTAATAGGGAATTATGGATTTATGCACCGATCGAAGAAACGGAGTTTTTTATCGAATCTGCGGCTTGCAATGAAGTATTTTTGTAAAACAAACCCGGTTTCTAGACTCCCATGCGTAAGTCCTATAATTGTCTAAAGTGCGGGCGGAGTGTCCTGCTAATGACTAATGACTAATGAGTAATGACCACTCAGGCTAATATTGATGTTAACCTGTCCATACCCGAACTCAGACCTGTCCATGATACCTGATGCCTCTGCCGGAGCCGCTGCTGCTGCTCAATCAACACCCGAAATCAGCTTAGAGCTGCAAGTCCGACTCAAGACTGAAGATGGACAGCTATTGTTGCTGCTTCCTCCAGAAACCAACACCGAAGCTGCAACTGGTGCGGCTTCGACTTGGACTGAACTTTGGCAGCAGCTAAAAGTCAGGCTGAATGCAGGTGAACGGTTTTGGCAGCCAAATGCAGAAGTACAATTGATGGGGAGCGATCGACTTTTAGATATCCGCCAACTGCAATCCATCGCTGATGCCCTATCGGAAGTGGAACTTCAACTCAAACGAGTCCACACCAGCCGCCGCCAAACCGCCGTTGCTGCTGCTACGGCAGGTTATTGTGTAGAACAGCACCCTCCGGTTTCTTCCCTGAGTAAAGCCTCCGCCGAAAAACCGCAATCGCTGGCAGAACCTTTATATTTGCAGATGACTGTGCGATCGGGCGTAGAAATTCGTCATCCCGGGACGATCGTACTTTTGGGAGATGTAAATCCCGGCGGTTCAGTAATCGCCGGGGGCGATATCCTAGTTTGGGGGCGTTTGCGGGGCGTAGTGCACGCCGGTGCCGGCGGCAATACCAAAAGCGTGATTATGACCTTGCAGATGGAACCGATGGTGATTAGGATTGCTAAGTATGTGGCCAGAGGCCCAGAAACCTCACCCGCTCAGTTTTTCCCGGAAGTCGCCTATGTGACACCTCAAGGGATTAGGATCGGTAGAGCCTCTGATTTTGACAAATCGCAGTTAGTTGGGGGTAATGAGTAATTAGTTATTAGTTATTAGTTATTGGTTAGTTGTTATTAGTTATTAGTTATTAGTTATTGGTTAGTTGTTATTAGTTATTGGTTAGTTGTTATTGGTTACGAATTATCAATTTCCAATTCTTAATTTCCAACAACTAACAACTAACGACTAACAACTAACAACTAACAACTAAGAGGGCGGGTTCTCTTGGTACCGCCCCTACCAACTACCAACTACCAACTACCAACTGACTACTGACTACTGACTACTGACTACTGACTACTGACTAATAAATCTAAAATCGCTTATGGCTCGCATTATTGTTGTTACATCAGGGAAAGGCGGAGTGGGAAAAACCACATCCACAGCCAATCTCGGCATGGCTTTAGCTAAGCGGGGGCGCAATGTTGCCGTAATTGATGCTGATTTCGGCCTCAGAAATTTAGACTTGCTGCTGGGCTTAGAAAACCGCATTGTTTACACGGCATTAGAAGTTCTCGCCGGAGAGTGCCGGTTAGATCAAGCTTTGGTGAAAGATAAGCGGCAGCCGCGCTTGGTGCTGTTGCCGGCGGCTCAAACTCGGATGAAGGATGCCATCAGCGCCGAGCAAATGAAGCAGCTTGTGGGGATGTTGGGAGCAAAATATGACTATATTTTGATCGACTCTCCGGCTGGTATTGAACAGGGTTTTCAAAATGCGATCGCCCCAGCCCAAGAAGGGGTGATTGTCACCACTCCAGAAATCGCTGCTGTTCGGGATGCCGATCGAGTCATCGGGCTGCTCGAAGCCAACAACGTCAAGAAAATCCAGCTAATCGTCAACCGGATCAGACCCGCAATGGTGCTGGCAAATGATATGATGTCAGTGCAAGACGTGCGGGAAATCCTCGCCATTCCGCTGTTAGGCGTGGTTCCCGACGACGAGCGCGTAATTGTTTCCACCAACCGAGGCGAACCGCTAGTATTGTCGGAAACGACATCTTTAGCTGGAACAGCCTTCGACAATATTGCCCGCCGCTTAGAAGGCGAAAAAGTTGAGTTTCTCGATCTCAATCCCCGTCCAGAAAACTTCTTCACTCGCCTCCGCAAGTTCTTAAACACTAAAATTATGTGATGTGCTGATTTGCTTGCGACTTCAAAAAGCCGCCACCGCATCACAAAAACTACTTGAAAGTTTTCCCCAGTGATACCCGTTCCCCAAAAAAATCAAACTGATGAACCAGATCCCAACCCCAGTAGTCTTCAGCGATTCCCCGATCTAAAATCTAAAATCTAAAATCTAAAATCGACTGACTTTTTCTATGCCCAACCCTTGACAAACCCGCTCTACCCATGCTATATACACTTCTTGAACGACTTTTCCCGCGCACCCCTGACAACAGCCGCGACGATGTAAAACGGCGGCTGAAACTTGTTCTAGCCCACGATCGCTCAGAGCTCAGTCCAGAAATGGTTGAGTCAATGCGCCGAGAAATTCTAGAAGTGGTGTCTCGCTATGTGGAAATCGATACTACCGAGTCGGAGTTCTCGCTAGCTAGCGACCAGCGCGCAACAGCATTGATTGCAAATCTCCCGATCCGGCGAGTCAGGCTAGAAAAGTCACGGGAGAATTTGCCCCAGAATTTGCCCCAGAATTTGCCCCAGAATCAACCAGATAATTTGCCCGATTATGTACCTGAGTATGTAGTCGAAACTCTCCCCGACATTAGTGAGTGACAGGGGAGTATCTGGGGCTTGGTAAAAATATTTTTTTGTTGGATTGCGAACTCGCAAGCGATCGCGAGTTTTGTCCGAGCGAGTTATGGAATAGCGCTACAAAAAAAACACAGATGCTCCCTCAAGAACTGTTTTAGTTTATATACAAAATGTTTGAAGATCCAAACAAATCACCGGATTTAGGATCGCTCTACGATTCATATAGTTTCCGGTTGCATCGGAATAATAAAATCGAGTCAACCGTCAGCCGTGCAAGGCATTTATTTGGCACTCCCACAAAAAAAATGCTTTTCACAAAAATGAGATACTCCCTTGTAACTGAAGTTCTAACGCTCGGTCGGAGCGAATTTCTAAGCCTGGTAAATCGTGTTTTACTAACAGTTTTTCGCCTGTTTCCGCAGTGGCGCTCGGCCAGAGTACCCAACGACTACCTTGGGAAAGAGTGCTTAAACTTGCCGAGTTTTGAGTCAGCCAAATTATCGATTGTTTCGGCCGATTTTCAACAGATTCTTCGCCAGCATTAACCGCCGCTAAAGTTTCCAAAACTACCCGGTTCCCCGAGACAAGTCCAGTTCCGGCAGTCCAAAGTTTGACGTTTAACAGGCGCTTGCTAGCATAGAAGTAAATAGAGGCAGCTACTGTCACCGCTCGTTCAAATTCCTCTGCTTGCCACATCGCAGCGCTGTCGAGAGCAATAATAATTTCTTGACCGCCGGCGGCAAGTTCTAACTCTCTCACCCGCAGTTCTCCGTAGCGGGCGCTGGTACGCCAGTGAATCAGGCGGGTGGGGTCTCCGTGGCGGTAAGGTCTCAGGTTGCGGGTGAGACCTTCGGTAGCAGTTTGCACTCGGGTACGATCGTACAATTGCGGGCTGTCTTCTTGACCGACGCGATCGACCAAAGGGCAAGTGGTCAACGGCAAAACCTGCGGGTAGACAACCGCCACCGCTTTCGCAGTGCGGCTGCGGCGGCACCAAAACAACCCTAAAGGCGCGGCAGTCCTCAAGTTGACCTCTTCCCAGCGATAGACTCCCCGGTGCGGGACTTCTAGATAGTATGTATCCTTGTATGTGCTTGACCCCTCTATGACATCGATCGGGCGGACGACCTCTTTTCCCAATACAAACGGCAAGATGTCTACCACTTGCAACAAAGTTTTAGGTTGGCGGGCGCGATTTTCGATTTCTAGTTCGATCGTAATTTGATCTCCCGCACTCACCGGTTCGATCGAGTGGCGGCGGACTGCCAAAGAACGCAGCGATTTTGCCGGCAAAACCGCAGCTACTGCCAACAGCGCCAAACTCCCACCGCTGAGCGCGTACAGCCACCCAGCCATTGTATTGGTAGCAGACCCAAAAAAGAAAACCGTCATTCCCGAGAGCAGCCAACCCGCGTAGGCGGGGGTTACAGCGCGATTTTCGAGCCAGCCGGCAATTTTTTGAGTGATATTCATACAAGTTAAAATTGTTAATTACTCGATCGCCCGCCCAGCCTAATTGTAAAATATTCTCACCATTTAGCACCGAATTAGCAAGCGAGCGATTAAATTATAAATCTGGCATTCTTTCGCAATTAATACACTTACCCCGCCCAAAAACGGATACAAGTTTCCGACATTCCCGAAAGTCAATCCCCAAATTTTAGACTCCCGTTCCTGCTCCCAGATTAATCTGTAGAGTAAATCTCAAATCTCAAATCTCAAATCTCAACTAGACTGACAGGAGACCAAAAAATGAACCCCCCAAACAATCCTACAC
>NZ_JADEWV010000054.1 GCF_015207455.1 Microcoleus sp. LEGE 07076 | reverse complement strand
AGTCCTGGCTTAAAAGCGGGGTATTAGACCAAGGTGAAATCTTCCCGACCAAAGAAGGCACACCACAAGGTGGGGTCATTTCTCCACTTTTGGCTAACATAGCCTTACACGGAATGGAAGAACGGGTCAAACAATATGCGGAAACGCTAACAAAAGGATACTACGGAATCAATAAAAAAGATAAACGAGGTTCTTTAAGTTTAATCCGGTACGCCGATGATTTTGTGATTATTCACAAAGACATTGAAGTAATACTAGCCTGTCAGAAGATAATTGCAGAATGGTTAAGTGATGTTGGCTTAGAATTGAAGCCAAGCAAAACAAAATTAACCCACACCCTCAACGAATACAATGGAAATGTCGGGTTTGAGTTTCTAGGATTTCATGTACAACAACATAAGGTAGGTAACTACCGAAGTGCAAAAAGTACAAACGGAATACCACTCGGTTTTAAGACAATAATCACCCCGTCAAAACCCAAGGTCAAAGCTCATCTTGCAAAAATTGAAGAAGTGATAGACACCCATAACACCGCCCCCCAAGTTGCTTTAATTAGTCGGCTGAATCCAATAATTAGGGGATGGTCAAACTATTACTCAACAGTAGTAAGTAAAGATACCTTTAACAAGGTAGACAGTCTTACTTATGACAAGCTAAGAGCATGGGCGAGAAGACGGGGAAAAGGTAGCATCAATAAAGACAAATACTGGCGAACAGTAGGCGACAGAAATTGGTGTTTCAGCACAGAAGAAGGTTTAGAATTAGTCCAACACAAAGCAACGCCTATTGTAAGGCACGTTAAAGTAAAAGGCAATTCAACACCTTACGATGGTGACTGGATTTACTGGAGCAAGAGACGCGGAGAATACCCCGAAACACCAACAAGAGTGGCAACACTGCTTAAGACACAAAAAGGTAAATGTACCCACTGTGGTCTGTACTTTACACCTACAGATACTGTAGAAGTTGACCATATCCAACCCCGCTCATTAGGCGGTAATGATGAGTACAAAAACCTCCAACTTCTGCATAAACACTGTCACGACACAAAAACGGAAAATGACGGTTCTCTCAACAAGGACTATTATAGCAATCCGTTTTGAATTGTATCCCTAACAAAGGATGAAGATATCAAGGAGCCGGATGAGGCGAAAGTTTCATGTCCGGTTCTGAAGGAGAGGTAGGGGTAGAAATGCCCCTATCGACTCTAACAAAGCCAAGAAAGCGAGAGTAAAAGTTATGTCTTTTGAAATGACAAAAGGACTGTTCAAGTACGACTTCACAGATCAGCACGCAATTTTGGGAATTCCCTTAGATGCCGAGTTTAACGACATCCGCAAGCGCTACATGAAAATTGCCCGCCGCTTGCATTCGGATACTTGCTCTTTTGAAGACCAAGCCGATAAAGATTGGGCTAACCAATTTTTGTCAAAAGTAGTCAATCCGGCGTACAACAAATTCTCGAAAGAAAGCGATCGCAAAGAATACAACCTGCTATTAGCAGCCATCGGCAAGCGCGTCCTGAAAGAACAAGGAAAAATGCAGGTAGAAAGCGCAGCAGCTAAAGAGTTAACTACTGCTAAAGATTTAGAAGAAGCTTATAAAACAGCAGTTGCCAAACTCGCTCTCAAGCAGTACGAATCAGTTGAGGAAACCCAAGATGCGATCGCTCAAATTAGCGAACTAAACATGGTTTACCTGCTGCGAAAAGAGCGACTTGGCGGTGCAGTTGGAACCGGTTCGCCCGCAAAAATCGCAACCCCAACTACCACACCAAAAAAACCAGCAGTAACCCCAGCAGCAGTAACCCCAGCCACCGCAACTCCAGCGCAGCCTCCGCTCAAAGTCCTACCCCGAGACTCGCTGGCCGATCGAGCTTGCGTCCGAGCTCAAGGATTTATGGACAGCAAAAATTACGCCAAAGCAACTTTGGAGTTGAAAGAAGCTCTGAAGCGGGAACCGAAACACAGCAAGTCTCACGGTTTGTTAGCAATGTGTTACTTTCAACAAAATCAAGCCACAATGGCAAAACTGGAAGTGCAAAAAGCTTTGGCCTCAAATCCTGAAGAACCGACGGCTTTGGAGGTGAAGAAAAAGCTGGAACAGCCTGCAGCTTCCGGCGCAAAGGACAAGAAAAGTGAGGATAAACTGGGCGCATTTTTTGGGAGTTTGTTTGGCGGCAAAAAGAAATAATGAGTAGTTTAGTGAGGAGTGTTTAATTATGATTTTTGAATATCTATTCAAAAATCATAATTCATAACTTTCAATTTTTGCGATGACAACTAATAACTAACAAGTGACAGCCCTACAGAGATAGACGTGGATACACGGATTAATGTTTTTTACTTTTTCGTACTGACAACAGCCAACAGTCAACAGTCAACAGTCAACAGCCAACAGTCAACTAACTTATGGTTCACCAACCCCCATCGGGTGCAAGAGATTTATTGCCCCTTGACGTTGCCCAAAAAATTTCGATCGAACGGCGCTTACAGCAGGTTTTTCACCGCTGGGGCTATCACCGGATTATTACTTCTACTCTAGAAAGGCTGGAGACTTTGATGGCTGGGGGCGCGATCGACCGATCGACCTTAATTCAACTCCAAGACGCTGAGGATGGAGAACTCGGCTTGCGCCCGGAATTGACAGCTTCCATCGCCAGGGCGGCTGCGATGCGGATGTCCGGGACGCGCTGGCAGCCCCAGCGCCTCTACTACAACGCCAACGTCTTCCGCAAAGGTGCAGATACGGGTTCAGGCGGGCAACAGGAATTCTATCAAGCTGGGGTAGAACTCCTCGGCGCGGGGGGGAGCATTGCGGATGCAGAAGTGCTGCTGCTGCTGTCTGAGTGCTTGCAGAGCTTGGAAATAGATGACTGGCATTTGGTGTTGGGAGAAGCGGGCTTGACGGCAACATTGCTGGAACCGTTTGCGCCAAACGTGCGCCAAAAAGTTCGCCACGCGATCGCCAATCTCGATCGAATAGCCTTGGAAACCTTGCCGCTGTCTGACGAATTGCGAGAAAGAGCTCTGCTGTTGTTTGACCTGCGCGGCCGCCCGGAAGAGGTATTGCCGATTGTTGCCAAGCTGGATTTAGATTTGCCACAGCAAGCGGCGTTAAACAATCTCAAATGTGCGATCGAACTACTGCACAAATGTCAATCAAAAATTCCCCATCTAAAATTTCAAATTCACCTCGACTTAAGTTTAATTCAAACATTTGACTACTACACTGGAATAGTGTTTGAAGTTGTCAGCAGCAGCAAGACACAACAGCGAGTTTTAGGACAAGGGGGACGCTACGACCAACTGTTGGGACTGTTCGACCCCCAAGGGCAAAATTCCCCCGGCATCGGGTTTTGTCTGAATATTGAAGATTTGCACCAAGTTTTGCTGGCAGAGGGTCAGTTGCCCGCAGAGACACCAGCCAGCGAATGGTTGATCGTGCCTCAAACTCCTGAAGCAGCCGCAGCAGCCTTTGACTACGCCCGCAAACTCCGAGAGTCTACTCCCCCAATCCGGGTAGAGATAGATTTGGAGATTCGGGAGACTGCGGAGGCGGCGCGGGAATTCGCGCTCGATCGGCGTATTGCTAAAATTGCCTGGGTAAATGCCGAAGGTGTCCCAACAATTGAATCGGTAAATTAATCGTTGCGACAGAACACCCAGAACCCCGATTTCTTATAGAAGTCGGGGTTCTCACAAATATTGTACAAAAAACTTAATAAAATGATTTTAGCTCCTAAATCCATTGCTGTAATGGCGTTTTTCCATAAAAAACAAGTTCCTGCGTCCCTGAGTTGGATACTCGATCGGTTTTCGTTATTGCTACCATTGTGAGCGTTAGTTTCCGGTTGGAGAGTAAAACTCAAAAATGCTGTTTAACTCCACACTCTTTTTGGGATTCCTGGTAATTGTGGTGTATGTGTATTACTTATTGACACCGCACTACCGACGTTGTTTTCTGTTATTGACCAGCTACTGTTTTTATTGGGCTTAGAGCGTACCCTACTCAATTTTAATGGTTGGCTATACCCTGCTGGCTTATACAACAGCTCGCATAATTGACTCATCGACTAAACCGAAAAACCGAACTACTGCTTTAATTACTTTTTTGGTTGTAGTTATTAGCACTTTGTTTGTGTTTAAATACGCAAATTTTTTCTTAGATTCGAGCTACTCGCTGTTAGGATCTCGCCTTTGGCCTCAACTAAACCTGCTCTTACCTTTAGGTATTTCTTTTTACACGTTTTCAACAATTAGCTACATAGTCGATGTCTACAAAGGCGTTACCAAAGCTAGAGAGTCAATCCTCGATGTAGCGCTGTACGTGATTTTCTTCCCTAGTTTGCTAGCAGGGCCGATCGTCCGCGCCGAAGTTCTGATGCCCCAATTTGCCTGCAATGCGTCGGTAGACTGGATGGCGATCCGCAGCGGTATTGCTCAGATTGTCTGGGGGATGCTGAAAAAAGTTTATGTAGCTGATTCGATCGCACCAATAGCCAACGAAGTTTTCGCCAGTCCCGAAAATGTCTCCGGGCTGGGGCTGGTGTTGGGTACATTGGCTTATACGGTTCAAGTCTACTGCGACTTTTCGGGTTATTCGGATATTGCGATAGGCTCAGCTCGCCTATTGGGAATTGAACTGCCGAAAAATTTTGAGAAACCTTATTTAGCCTACAGCATTACTGATTTCTGGCGCAGGTGGCACATTTCGCTGTCAAATTGGTTGCGCGACTACCTCTACATTCCTCTAGGCGGGAATCGGGGCGGCAATCTGCGTACCTACGCAAACCTGATGATTACCATGCTGCTAGGAGGCCTCTGGCACGGTGCTGGATGGAACTGGGTTGTTTGGGGAGGTTTGCAAGGAGCAATGCTCTCCATTGAACGAGCAACTAAACTTTCATCTAAGCCAACTTCTCAAATCAATTATTTAATTCGCTGGCTGATTACCTTGTGTCTAATTTGTACTTCTTGGATCTTCTTCCGGGCAGCGAATTTGAACAGTGCCGTTGTCGTATTGCAGCGGATATTGACCTTTGCTGACGGGCGGATACCGATCGACTATCGGCCAGTGTTCTACATGGCTGCACTTCTGCTAGTGGAATGGTTTGATTGGAAGCAAAAGTGGATGAGTTGGACACAAAACCACCCAAATTCGCTCAAGTGGATTACTTGTGCAATGGCGCTGGCGCTAATGTTTACCTTCGCCGGTGCCTCAAGTTCAAATTTTCTTTACTTCCAGTTCTAAGCGGCTTAAAAAAAGATGAGTCAGATATTTAATGACAAAGCAATTGCCAATTTAAAAACCACAGTTCGCTGCATTGGTGTGGATTTGTCGAAGGTATTGTTGGCAGTTGTATTGTTAGAAGGACTCCTGCAAGTGAGTGCTCCTGAGTATACCAATAATGTTTTCGATCGCGAATTGACTGGCGGTCATCCAATCGCCGTCAGCAGCGCAGGCAATCGCGGCCCGCTGCTGCCGATTAAAAAAGCTCCAGGCGAATTGCGAATCCTAGGAATGGGAGATTCCACCACCTTCGGTACAGGGATTGCTGCCGAAGATACTTGGCCGGCCCAGCTAGCAACTGTTTTTCAGAAAAACGGTGCTGAGGCAACCTACATAAATAGCGGTCTAGAGGGTTATTCCGTGAAGGAAATTAACTCTGTTTACCGCAACCAATGGTCTAAGTACCAGCCAGATTTAGTAGTGCTGGCGGTAGACGACAACTTGATTTCAATGACGTGGTTTCGGCGCGATGACAAATCAGCGATTGCAAACCCCTATCTCGAACCAATTGTCAAATCCAAGCTGGCTGATGTGAAAAAGCATTTTAAAATCTTCGCTACCCCGTCTTGGCTGAAAATCAACTCCCAAAAAGCCTTGTACTTGGTGGGTTTGGCAAACAACAACCTCAAACCGGAAGTTCCTTTGGGTGCAACCCTAGCCTTGGGCTGGCAGCAGGCGGATTTGCCGAAGGATTTGGCCGATCGTGCTTGGAAGCAATTCGAGATTGATTTGAGCGTACTCCGGGACTCTGTGGCTGCTGACGGCCGTTCTTTGACTGTAGTTTACTTGCCTCCTCGCTTTATGGCTTTTGACGGTTTTTCTGATAACGAACAGCAAGTACCCAAACAGCGGCTGACTATCGATGCGGGGAAACGACTTGGGGAAATTAGTAAATCCCTGGGTTTGGCCTATGTCGATTCTACTGGAGGAGTTCGCCGCGGGCGATCGCAAATTACTCAAACAGAGGGTCGTTTTGCCCCGATGTACATTAAATTTGATATGGTTCATCTGGACAAGGACGGTCACAAAGCTGTAGCCGAAGATTTGTTCGGGCTGCTGGCAAAATCAAAGCAAGCTCCATAAGGTATGTCTTCAGTGTTAAATTAGAAGAAAAACGGATTCGTCTGTCAAATCTGAAGAATTGAGAACACTGTGTCACACACTATCGTTACGAATATTTGCGAGGGAGTTGCTGATTGCGTCGGCGCTTGTCCCGTGGCTTGCATTCACCCCGGCCCAGGCAAAAATGTCAAGGGTACTGATTGGTTTTGGATTGATTTTGATACCTGCATAGACTGCGGCATTTGTTTGCAGGTTTGTCCTGTTGAAAATGCGATCGTCCCCGATGAGCGGCCTGAGTTACAGCAAACTCCCGCTTGATTGCATTAATTACATTCATCTGTACGGTGCGCTGCGGCGCACTCTACATTTTTTTTTGCGAACCGCAGAGGGCGCAGAGAACACAGAGAAGAAAGTGAGAAAACTCGAAAAAATCTAAGATTTAAAAATATTAAGTGCAGGTGATTGATTATGTTACTTTTAGATCCAAAAACTCTCGCTCCAGCGACAGAACAGCGCGTCATTCTCTATGATGTGACTTGGGAGCAATACGAGCAACTTTCGGATATGTTTGTCGATGATTTTCCCAGAATGACGTACTTGGAAGGAACGTTAGAAATTATTATGACAAATTCGCCAGAACATGAAAGGCTCAAAACAATTATTGCCCGGTTGATAGAAACCTATGCAGTAGAAAGGCTAATTAATCTCAACGGTTACGGAAGTGCTACATTTCGCCGCGAAGCCGTGAGACGGGGGGCGGAACCAGACGAGTGTTACTGCTTGGGTGCACTGGCAGAAATCCCGGATATTGCGATCGAAATTGCTCTAACTAGCGGTGGAGTTGACAAATTAGAAGTGTATCGCGGTTTGCTGGTTCCTGAAGTCTGGTTTTGGGCGAACGATCGATTTTCTCTTTACCGCTTGCGAGAACAAGGTTATGAGTTAATTTCAAGGAGTGGATTTTTGCCAGAGTTAGATTTGTCTGTATTGAGTCAATATGTAGGATATGTCAACCAAACGGAAGCTGTTATTGCTTATAGAACTGTTTTGCAAACAGCGACAGGAACCTCAAATCAATAGAGATTTCCAGAAAAGCCAGTATTGAACAGGCAAGATGCCTGTTCCACAATTAAAAAAAAGCCCGCACTTTACAAAAAATCCCCAATAAAATCCTATGCCAAAAATCGCACTTTCCGACTCTCACCTGTTATCTATCCGCACCCACGGCGAAAGCGCTTATCCAGAAGAATGCTGCGGTTTGTTGTTAGGTACGATCGCTGACGGTGTTAAAACTTTAGTTGAAGTTTGGCCGACTGACAATGCTTGGAGTGCTGAAGCTGAGGATAATTGGCCGGAACAAAAAGACTTGACAGAAAAACGTAGATATGCTATTGCGCCAGAAGATATGTTGCGGGCGATGAAACAAGGGCGCGATCGCAATTTAGAAATTATCGGCATCTACCATTCTCACCCGGATTGTCCCGCAGTGCCCTCGGAGTGCGATCGCACCTTAGCCTGGGCTCAATACTCCTACATCATAGTCTCCGTTCAACAAGGCTGTTGTGAAGACTTCTGCAGTTGGACTCTAGACAGAGAAAACAAATTCCAAGCCGAGGAAATTCTCACAGTAGATTAAGAAATAATTAGTAAAAATCACAAACACGCAAAAATACGAAAGATTCGGATAGGATATAATTCAAAATCTGCGCTACACACAATATCATGCTAAATCCTAATCTGGACGAGATCCAGCTCAACAAACAAGAATACGAACGCTACTCTCGCCACCTCATCCTCCCTGAAGTTGGATTGGAAGGGCAAAAGCGTCTCAAGGCTGCGAGTGTACTCTGCATCGGTACGGGAGGACTCGGTTCGCCACTGCTGCTGTATTTAGCAGCAGCCGGTGTTGGTCGCATTGGCATTGTAGACTTTGATGTTGTAGACCATTCTAACTTGCAGCGGCAGGTGATTCACGGCACTTCTTGGGTTGGAAAACTGAAGATTGAATCGGCGAAAAATCGGATTTTAGAAATTAATCCTTTTTGTCAAGTTGATTTGTACGAGACTCGCGTTAGTTCCGAAAATGCGATCGCCATTGCCACTCCCTACGATATCATCATCGACGGTACAGACAACTTTCCCACTCGCTATTTGATGAACGACGTTGCCGTACTGTTAAACAAGCCCAACGTCTACGGTTCCATCTTCCGATTTGAAGGACAAGCAACTGTTTTCAACTACGAAGGCGGCCCGAACTACCGCGATTTGTACCCCGAACCCCCGCCTCCAGGGATGGTTCCTTCCTGTGCAGAAGGCGGCGTTTTAGGCGTTTTGTGCGGTGTTGTCGGTTCTATCCAAGCCACGGAAGCTATCAAAATTATCTTGGGTCAAGGCACTACTTTGAGCGGCAGATTGCTGCTGTACAATGCCTTAGAAATGACGTTCCGCCAATTGAAACTGCGGCCGAATCCAGTGCGCCCGGTAATTGAAAAGTTAATCGATTACGAACAATTCTGCGGCATTCCTCAAGCTAAAGCTCAAGAAGCTCAAGAACAGCAACAAATTTCTGAGATGACTGTCGCGGAACTTAAAAAGTTGATCGACAGCGGTGCGAAGGATTTTGTACTGTTGGATGTTCGCAATCCTAACGAGTATCAAATTGCTCAAATTCCTGGGTCGGTTTTGGTGCCTCTGCCGGATATCGAACACGGCGAAGGTGTTGCCAAAGTCAAGCAATTGTTGAACGGGCATCGCTTGATTGCACACTGCAAAATGGGCGGCCGCTCTGCTAAGGCTTTGGGTATTTTGAAGGAAGCGGGAATTGAGGGGATTAATGTTAAGGGCGGGATTAATGCTTGGAGTCTAGAAGTAGATTCGTCTGTTCCTCAATATTAAGCTCAATCTTTTTTTGGGGCGGGCGATTTGCCCGCCCCAAATCGAGAATCTCCGGCTTTCTCATACCATTGCTTAAATGTTTAAGCTATCGCTAGGGACACTGCATATTGTCTCAAGTCAACTTAAGCAGAAAAACCGCTCTTAGACTTAGCCCTGGCTAATAGCAGAAGTCCTCGATATGAGGACTAATGAGTTGTTTATTGTTGACAACTGCCTACTAACTACTGCCTGCTGACTGTTGACAACTGCCTACTAACTAATGCCTACTAACTAAGTTGCCTTCCTCAAAGGAGGCAGAGCCTCCGGATCTGCATTACCAGGCAGAGCCTGGTAACGAGCAAATGAACCCGCCCTTACAAAAACTGTTGCAAAGTTTTTGAGAATTGGTATAAGCTCAATCTTTTTTTGGGGCGGGTGATTTGCCCGCCCCAAATCGGGTTCGTCTCTGGCTTTGTCGTGTTATTTTTTAAACGTTTAGCAGTCGCTAAAGACACTGCACAGTGCCCGTCAATGTCAACTCAACCCGAAAGACTGCTCTGAGACTTAAGTCGCTGCAGGAGTGTAATTGGAGAAGCTTTTTATTGCAAAATATGAGCATAATATTAAGCAATATTACAATAAATCAATTATGACGAGCGATCGCACCCCTCAGAGCAAACCCGTTGCAGCCGAAACTAAGGGCAGCGTCACTGTAATTGGAGGCGGAATCGGGGGCCTCACAGCAGCAGCCCTGTTAGCCCGCAGAGGATACAAAGTGCTAGTCTTAGAGCAGGCGATCGTCCCTGGAGGCTGCGCTTCTACCTTCAAACGCAAAGGCTTTACCTTCGATGTGGGCGCGACGCAGGTTGCAGGATTGGAACCCGGAGGCATTCACCACCGAATTTTCTCAGAATTAAACATCGAACTTCCCGCCGCCACGCCCTGCGATCCCGCTTGTGCGGTATTTTTGCCGGGAGAAACTGAACCGATTAGCGTCTGGCGAGATCCGCAAAAATGGCAGGAAGAAAGACAGCGGCAGTTTCCTGGTAGCGAACGTTTTTGGCAATTATTATCTACATTGTTCCAAGCTAGCTGGAAGTTTCAAGGGCGCGATCCAGTTTTGCCGCCCAGAAATTTCTGGGATTTTTGGCAATTAATTCAAGCAGTTCGCCCCGATACTTTGATTACTTTACCTTTCACTTTTATGACGGTGGGAGATGCTTTGCGGCTTTGCGGGTTGGGAGACAATTTGCGCTTGAAAACTTTTCTGGATTTGCAGTTAAAATTGTATTCTCAAGTTGATACTGAAGAAACGGCGCTGCTGTACGCGGCGACAGCTTTGGGAGTAAGCCAAGAGCCGCAGGGATTGTATCATCTAGAAGGAAGTATGCAGGTGTTGAGCGATCGACTTGTAGAGGCGATCGAGCTTTACGGCGGCAAAGTGTTGTTGCGCCATACAGTCGAAAGTATTGTCACCAGTAACGGCCAAGCCATCGGCACAGTGATTCGCAATCAAAAAACAGGCGAAGTTTGGACAGAAACAGCCGATCGCATTGTTGCTAATGTGACCGCACAAAATCTAGTAAAGTTATTGTCAAGCGAGCCTATTTTAGAAACTTTAACAGATAATTCAGAAACAACAAATCAAATCCCAACTCAAATGGCAGGCTACAAATATCGAGTCGATAAACTGCCGCCCGCATCCGGGGCATTTGTGATATATTTGGGAGTGCACGAAAGCGCAATTCCGGCAAATTGTCCGCCGCACCTTCAGTTTCTCTACGACTACGACGGCGAAATTGGCGAGAATAATTCATTATTTGTTTCTGTCAGCCATCCGGGTGATGGCCGAGCACCAGAGGGAATGGCGACAATTATCGCTTCGTCTTTTACTGATACTAGAATGTGGTGGAATTCGGTTGATTATGAAGGATTGAAGCAAAAATATACCGCAGGGGCGATCGGCCGTTTGAGCGAATATTTCGATTTGACACCCGAAAAAGTTGTACACCAAGAATCAGCCACACCCCGCACCTTTGCCCGCTACACAGCGCGCGATCGAGGAGTTGTAGGCGGCATCGGCCAGCGAATACCAACCTTCGGCCCCTTCGGATTTGCTAACCGCACGCCGATTAAAAACCTCTGGTTAGTCGGCGACTCCACCCATCCGGGAGAAGGAACTGCCGGTGTTTCCTATTCTGCTTTAACAGTCGTGCGGCAAATGGATGCAGAATTTTGATAACAGTCTTGGACGCAGAACCTCTATAGAACCCATTTGACATCTAAGAAGAGGGTGCAAGCCTTCTAATCATCAGCCTAATCAAACAAAGGTTGAGCTTGGCAGTCGCCGCTGCCAAACTTCTCTCAAAGTTCTTCACCAAAATTTTACATCTTTCCATCCAAGCATTTGACCGTTCAATGACCCACCTTGCTTTAACTGGGACAAATCCTGATTTTCCTTGAGCTTGTTTTTCGGATTTTGATGGCTTTTCTGAAAGTTCAAACTTGATTTTTGTCATAATTTCTGGATAATTTTTTTCTAACTCTTTTGTGAGATGTTCGGGATGATAACCATTGTCTAGTAAAAGTGTAATTTTCGGAATATTTAGAGGTTTGGACTTAAAATAATCGATGTTTAAAGTCAAAACTTCAATCAAGCCAGCATCATCTGACACACTAGCTTTAGTTCCGTGTGTAAAGAATGGAAACCCTAATGTATCAACGACTAGGTGTCTTTTAATACCATTGGTAGACTTGTAGAAACAAAACCCCTTTGACTCAATACTAGCATTACAAGTATTTTTTACGGCTTGTGAGTCTATAATCATCAATGTAGTCCATTTGGCTTTTTTTTTACCTGTTCACGCACTTTCTCATGTAACACCCTCATCAGCTCTTCTATGACTCCCTGTTGTCGCCACTGTTTATAATGCCAATATACAGTGGAATAGGGGGGCAAGTCTTTAGGTAAGTCTTGCCAATTGCAGCCGTTTTTTAGTTGATAGAAAATTCCATCTAAGATTTCTCTTTTTGTCCAGTTACATGGTCTAGTTCGGTTCTTTTTGGGCAATATCTCATGTAGTATGGGTTCAATTATTTCCCATTCTGAATCCGTTAGACTGCTATAATAAGGCATGGCTGCTACTGGATAATGCTTTTACGGTCACGCTACCATAAGACCGTAAAAGATGTCAAATGGGTTCTATATGTAGGGTGCGCCGAAGATCACCTTACCGCTGAACGGTTAGTGCCTTGTGGTTTATCTGAGATGTTGCACTATTCGTCAATAAGCCTTTTACGGGCAGGCTAGGAGCAACGGCCCACAAGAAAACTCATTCTTTGTGGAACAGGCCCGAAAGCCTATTCATGACAATAGTGCAAGATGTGAGTTTATCAGATTTCATTAAATCTTTGCGAGAAGTACCAACTCTTTTACTGACGCGGCTAGCATTCGGCCTCGGTCTTTGCCGATTCGGGATGTTCTGCGCTTTACGAGCTAATTCGCCAGAATTAACAGAGAGCATCAAAACGAAAGCTGCTCAAGTCTGATAGCGAAACTTTAAGACAACAAACTTTCAATAATTATTGCCCATATTGGAAGTTTGTTAGATATGTGGTTTTTGATTTGAGTTAAACCTCGATCGAGTTTGACATCAATAGAGTTAATAGTCTTAGCCATCAACATTACATTCTTATCAATTTGAGCATCGTAATTATATACTAAATAGGTAATCGGAGTTTTTTGTTTATTAATATCCTTAATAATATCCGAGCAATCTGCTTTGAGCAACCAAGAACTTATATACCGTTTGTAATAAAAATCAAAATCAACTATTTTACCAGATAATTTCAAGTAACTTCCAGAAACAATGAATAGAGGAGATACTCGTCTCCATAAGCTACCAAAATCATGAAACAGATCGGTATTTGCCTCCTTCTCGTAGTCAAAATATTGTGTATAAATAGCCATTTGATCGGAACCCCACAAATAGCCTTTTTGATTTAGTAGCATTTGCGCTCGGAATAAATAGTTATAAGACTTTTCCGTAATTAATAATCTGCTTATGTCTATTTTATCATCATCTATGATGTAATCTACATATCTTAGATGTAAATCTAAACATAATTGCACAGTCCCCCAAAAAATAGCATTTTCCTGCTGCTCTAAAATTCCTAGTCCTTCTAACATAGGTAGTGTATAAAGATAGAAATATCGTTGGGCGGTTTTTTGATCCTCCACATCTATTAACAAATTTCGATCTAAAGTTAATTTAGAATTCAAAATCTTTTTTTCCAAATCAAGAATATATTGTAAATCTTTTTCTTGAATATTGTTAATAATTTTTTCTGCAAGATTCATTATCTTAATCCTCGTCTAATTAAAACTAAAGTATACATTTTATACGCCCCTGAAAATGTTTTTGAGAATACCTATCTTGTCAATTAAGTATCTTTGAAAAAAATAATCAAAAACGGAATCTCTACTTCATGTTTGTCACCTCTCGCAAAATAAGCACTGATCTGAGAATTGTCTCGGTAAACTCTAATAATATTCCCCTCAACCATACAAGCATCACCTTTAACAAGTATTTGATATAGTAAATCATTTTGTGATGTAGGAGATATTGCCTCTACAGATTGATAGTTGACTACATTTTCAGCAACAATGTTACCTTCAAAACGATAAATCTTAAGTTCTGAAAGACATAAAATTGGTGTTTGCAAATGATATTCTATTTCTTCTAAATATTCGGGGTTCTCCTCATTAATTAGAAGGCGATTTTTTTGAGCATATTCGATAGATGCTTCACAATTAAAAGAACAAGGTATGTGGGGAATTAGTGAAAATGGAGTATGACGTAATAATCCATTTGATAAATATGTAGGTTTGTTAATTGTATGGCGATAAGTTTCATAGTAATTATTATAAAAATTCCAATGATTTCGCTTTTGAAAAAAATCAAGACAACATTGGGGATAACCTAGTGCTTTTCCAAAAGTATAATGGTCTGGTAAATGTTTTTCAATTACTCTTTGACCGACAACTAAAGGATACCATCCTGAAGCAATTGCATTTGTTAAAGCATCTTGTGACTTAGCAATAAAAACATGAGCTTCCCCAGAAAATTCTTTACTAAAAACAGCTTTAGTTTTAGTAAATAACTCTTGAGGTAAACTGTTTAATTTTCCCATATCTTGATAAAAATAAGCATCTACATAATAATACAAGCCAAAATATTGAGCTAATTCACAAAAAGATTTCCATTTTGGCTTTTGCACCCATAAATCTGTTGCCGATTTTAACCCTTTAACAGTAGCAATAAAAGAAGGTAATTGTCCCCCATTAGGAAAGATCTCAAGGTATTTGCTAAAAGGACTATTTACTAAGTGTTTGCTCAAACTTGCTGTATTCATGAATTTTTTAATTAACTAATGTTTGAACTAATTTAACCATCATTTGAACTTTATTTTCAGAGTTCAAGTTTTGCCTGATTAATCTTTTGATTTCTAAACTATTAGCAACAAGTTTATCTATATTAAGCAAGATTAATTCGTAATCTTCTAACAGGTTTAAATGTCTCAATGCAAACATAAAACATTGCCAAAAATAAGGAGCATTAGGATATTGCTCAAGACAAGTTTGATAAAATTCTGCTGCGTTCTGATAGTCTTGATTAAGATAAGCAGTATGTCCACATATTAAGTCTAATAAAATTAAATCTCCCAACTGAGTTTCTTTTAATATGTCTTCTAATTCTTTTAAGCCTCGATCGTGGTAAACAGCCACTAAAGTCTCAAGAATTGGATCGAATGGTTGTCTCAGATAAGTTAAGGGACGTAAATTAATATTTGGTGTAATTCCTAGCCATTCACATGATTGATTCAATATTGTATTGTTGTCATTATTTGCCAAATCAATAGATACTTGAATTGGCAATATTTGTGTTCCGACTAAATTAAGATTTGCCGCTTCCCATTTCTGCTGATGTTCTTTTAATCTAACGTCAATCAGTTGTTTTTCTGTTTGAGAAATTTCAGGTTCAACTCGATCGATATTTTCTTCTATTGCTTCAATCAATGCTTGACCAATTAAGGAAAACTTAGCATTTGTTGTTAAAACTTTAAGCGCAGTTAGCAGTTGTTGTTTCGCAGTATATACTCTTTGTTTTAAACGCTTTTCTTGTAAAATAGGTATATCTGTTTTCAGAATTTTATGCCCAAATTCTAAAACAGCTTGAAATACATAAATTCCCTGCAAAATACCACTGAGAGGTCGGGGATCATCACGCCAAGGAGAATAATAAATTGCTTCAGGACTACCTTCTACAATGATTGGATCTAAATTTAATAAAGCATTAAGTTTGTGATGATGGTATTCATGGACTAAAGCTTCTACTATTACTGAGGTATCTGACATCCAAGATAAAACCAGAAGTCCAGGTATTTCGCGAAATGTCTGACTTCTATGAACATCAATAGCATGAGAATGTACTGGAACTAAAGATTGTACTCCCATGAAAATTTCACTTGCTAATAAAGTTGAACAACTATCTATCCAAAACCAAGCTTCCTCTAAACTAGATAGCCATTTAATAGTGGAAGTTGGTGTTAATTCCTCAAAATTCAAATCATAGCGACCACCTAAACGTAAATCGCTATCAAAAGCATTTAATTCAATGCCATTATTGAGATGAGGTATTTCATTTTGAATCATCTCCAAATTTTGATTGCCATCCGCATAAATATTAAAACTCTCATTAGTTGTGGTAATAAAACGCAATCTTTGAAAGGCAAGATGTTGAGGATGCTGTAAATAAATTCCGGCTCCGGGTATGGCAATAATTCCAGCATGATCGGTATATAAAAAACATTCAAAATTTTCTACATTATCATATTTTGCCATTGCCAAAAGAAACTTTGGGAAAGATTCCAGATGAAACTTAATGTGCATTTCTGGAAACAGAATATGAGCTTTGCGGTTAACTAATTCCCAAGCAGTATCTAACCAAACACTAAAAGATGGATAGCGTAAAATCTTTCTTTGGGCATTTTTAGAAAAAGATTTTACCAACTCAAAAGATTGAGAAAAGTTGGTATAGTTATCAATTAACTTAGGTGATTCTGATTGCATTTTTTGAGAGAGATTACTTAACCTTAGCAAAGTTCTATGATATTCTGCTAAGTAAATTACTTTAACTAATGGATCGGAAGCCCCCGTAGGAGAAACTAAGTTTTTGACGGTATTAATATCCAGCTCGATCTTCATTGGACTAACCCTACCCTAATTTAATAAGATGAAATTTGACTAAACAGCAGGATTTTTTTTCTTCTTTATTGTTTGCATATCTTCAATTACTTCGTGGCGAATTGTAGTAATCATTTTTTTGAGATCGGAACAATACACTGATGGATTATGAAAGTAATTTTCGCTAGAATATCTATGGGGAAGATAACCACCACCACAAACTTTAACTAAGTTACATTCTTGACAAGTTTCGCTCAAATATTGCCACTTTTCTTGACGTTGAATAACCTTTGGAGAGTCAAAAATATCATCAAAACTGTGGGTAAATATATCCATTCCTAACTTGGTAGCTTCGGGATAAGTAACTTTCAAAGAATCAACGGCTTCAATATCACCGTTGGTTTCAATAACGGCAAAATCAACAGGGTTTAAACCCCATTCTTCTGAATTTCCTTGCAATCCTAGCATTAGTAAAATAATTTCCTTGAATTTCCTAATTTTGATTGTTTGAGGTTTTTGATGATACCAAATATCAAAAATCTTAAGTAGCCAGTCTGCATAAGGAGTTACATCAAGGGATTGTTCTTTACCAAGAGGTCTTAAGTCATGGTGATTTAAAGGTAACAAAAAATCAATCGAAGGAGGATTATATTGTGACAAATAAGAATATACAGCTTCAGGATCGTTATGTAGATCGATCACACATAAAAAACCTGCCCATATTTTCCGTCCTCGATCGCTACTTAATAATTGAAGAGTTTTTTCCAAACTAGAAAATGCAGATTTACCTTGATGATCTAAGCGGTGCAAATCGTTAGCTTCTCGATCGCCATCCATACTTAGACCTATTGTTGTATTATTAGAAATACAGAAGTCTAAGATTTCGTCGTTTAACAACACACCATTACTTTGTATGCCAAATCTTAGTTTAACATTAGGTACATTTTTTGAAATAATTTCTTGAAATTTTTGGAGATAGTCTAACCCTGCTAAAAGAGGTTCTCCACCGTGCATGATTACAGAAAATTCTGATACTTGATGTTTGGTGGTATGTTCATCAATTCTCTTACCTAATTGTGTAATAGTTGCTTCGGACATTTTCAAAGGTTGCTGTTGCCAACTTTGATCGCTATGCTGATACATATAGCAATAATCACAGTTAAGGTTGCAACGGGATACTACTTTACAAACCAGCGAATGTAATGGTGTGAACTGAGCCATAAATTATGATATGTTCAAAACTTAAATTATGTATGCCAGAATTAAATGGCTACTATTGCTTGAGGTAACTTAGTAGCCATTTAATTAGTATTCTGTAATAGCCAGTGCTTGACTACCCCCAAGCACGTTGATTGAACTCACCATGAGAAGAATGGCTCTCATGTCGATTATTATCAGATGTTCCCATTGGATTTTGAAAATTTATTTCTAAAATATTACCAAGTGCTGTATTTTTGAGTGCATCTAAGTCACTTAAGTCAAATTCTTCAAGGTCAAGAACAATACAATCATTTTGTGAGTAAGTATCAGTGAGTAATCTTTCTTTTGCTTGTGTCATTTTAGTAATGCTCCTAAAAAATCATCAACAACGGAAAAAGCACGACTTTTTAAGCCTGTGTTCGATTTAAGAGCATACCAAAATTAAATATGGGAGTGCGATCGGAAAAACTCGGATTTCAACGGGAGCTTTGTTACACAATATTAAGCAAAAAATCGGAAAAGATCGGAAAAAATAGGATTCAGGTTAAGCTATAATGGGCTAAAGGGTTGCCATGTATAGTTTTTATGAATGTAAATCAAGTGTTACAATTTGTCGATCGGCTAGTGGTTGAACGAACTGGAAAGCACCTAGATGATGTTCAAAGGGCTGTAGTTGAGGGGACTTGGGAAAGACAAACCTATGATGATATCGCCCAGAAGTGCTATGTCACTAAAAATCATGTAGGTGATGTAGGTGCTGAATTATGGCAACTTTTATCTGAAATATTGGGTGAGGATATAAAAAAAAATAATTTTCGTTCTAGCTTAAAAAGAGTATATATTGAATCATCTCAAAATATTTGTATTGGTACTAATCATAACTTTAATTTTAGTTCACAAATCTTAAATCAGCCTAATAAACAACATCAAGAAAGTGATATAAATACTCAATCTACATCACATTATCGCGATTTAACCGTAGCTCCTCAAATTATCAATTTTTACGCACGACAATCTGAAATCAAAACCCTTTCTAATTCGATTTTAAATCAAAATACTCGTTTAACCTCAGTATTGGGATTGAGTGGAATTGGTAAAACTACTCTAGTTAAAAGGTTTGTCGATCTCAATCTACAAGAATTTGAAGTAATTATCTGGATCAGCCTAAAATTTCCTAAACCTTTAGAGTTATTGGTTAATGATTTATTGAATGCTTGTAAACAAGAAGCTCAAGAAACTATAGATGATAAGTTAAAACAATTCTTAGATGTTTTTAGAGACAAAAAATGTTTGATTATTCTTGATGATGTTCATAATATCTTTATTCCCGGTCAATTGGCGGGACAATATAAATCTGAATATCAAGATTATCAAAACTTTTTCACCATGATTACAGAAACTGAGCATCAAAGTAATGTGATTTTAGTTAGTCAAGAGCAATGTGCGGAAATGGAGTGTTTAGATGAGGAATTATATCCGATAAAATGTTTAGAGTTGTCAGATTTAGATGATGTGGCAATTCTGAAAGGTACAGGATTGAAAGATGAGGATAGTTGGTTACACTTAATTAATTTATATGAGGGTAATCCGGTTTATTTAAAAAGTATTGCTATTTTAATTAAAAAGATTTTTGATGGTGAAGTTGCTGAGTTTTTAGCCGAGAATAGCTTGATTATTACCAAGGATATGCAATATAACTTTCACCAGTTATTTAAGAGAATATCACCTAGAGAACAGCAACTTGTTTTAGAATTAAGTAAGTTCGATATGCCTGTATCCAGAGAATACTTAAAACAGAGTTTAGATTTATCATCAATGGATTTAATTAATGGTTTACAATCTTTACAACAAAGGTATTTAGTGACGAAAATAAAAGAGGATAAAATCTTGTTTAAATTGTCTTCTGTTTTTCAGGAATATGTAAAGAATTGTTGTCAATATGAAATTTAATTATTTTATTGTATATCGAAATGTGTCAAGTTAATTAACAAAAAAAACCTCAGTCTCTATGTGAAGACTGAGGTCTGATAGCGACAGGTTTTAACCTGTCAACCATACTGTGTCATACCAAATCAGGCTCAATCTAACCTTTTTTTAGTCCGCGTAGGCGGACTTTGTTTGTGTAGAAGCGAATTCTATTCGCCCCCACAAGATGATGTTCAAAGCCGACTCGGTATCGCTACTTGACAGATACCTTTGCGCCCACAGCTTCAAGCTGTTTCTTCATTTCTTCAGCAGCTTCCTTAGCAATAGCTTCCTTAACTGCCTTCGGTGCGGCTTCTACCAATTCTTTCGCTTCCTTCAGACCCAAACCGGTAATCGTGCGGACTTCCTTCAGAATTGCGATTTTCTTGTCAGCAGGAACTTCTTCGAGCATCACAGTAAATTCGGTTTGCTCTTCTGCTACTTCAGCAGGTGCTGCTGCGCCCCCGCCCATCATCATCATGCCGCCTACAGGAGCAGCAGCGCTGACGCCGAAAGCTTCTTCGATTTGCTTCACCAATTCAGATGCTTCGAGCAAAGTCAAAGACTTAAGTTTGTCCAAGATTTCATCAGTTGCTGTAGACATTCGTTAAACTCCTAATTCGATTCTAGATTTTGGATTTTGGATTTTGGATTGCTCATTAATTATTAGTCTCTTGTTTCCATTAGTCAGTCTGTGAATCGACACTAATGACTAATGACTAATGACTAATGACTAATGACTAAGCAGATACGCTTTCTGCTTCAGGTTGTGCTTCTGCTTCAGGTTGTGCTTCTGTCGAATCACCGTCTTTTTCAGCATAAGCTTTGAGACCGCGCGCGATCGAAGTAGGAACTTGATTGATACCCACAGCCAATTTGGTTGCGACACCGTTGATAGCGCCAGCAATTTGAGCCATGAGCTGTTCTTTCGAGGGCAGGTCGGCTAATGCTTTAATATCAGCATCTTTCAGTACCCGTCCTTCCATCACGCCGCCGCGAAGTTCAGTCTTCTTGGAAGCTTTTTGGAATTCTTGGTAAGCTTTTATTGCGCCGCCAATATCTTCTTGAACGAACAGAAATGCCGACGTGCCGGTCAACAATTCCTGCATCGGCTGCCAGGTTTCGTTGCCTTCAACCGCAATTCGCATTAGCGTGTTTTTTGCCACTTGGCAACTGCTGCCTTTCGGACGCAAACGCCGACGCAAATCTGTGATTTCACCAACAGTTAAGCCCGTGTAGTCGATCGCGATTACCAGTTGAGATTCGCTCAAGGTTTGCTTGAGGTCTGCAATAATCTCATTTTTTGCTGCTAAACTTTTGCCCATACTTATTTCACCTCCTTTTAGGATCGAAAATTGCCCGTCAAAAACCCCGACCTTCAAGCCGGGGCAGAGAATTAAAAATTAACAAGTCAGAATTAAAAAATAGAAATTTTCTAATATTTGAGTCTTGAGTTTTTTATTTCTTCAGCCTCGGCAGGAAATTAAGCGATTGGCACCTGCGGTCTTGGGCTTATTGATTTTTGATTGGGCTTATCACCACAAGTCAGACCTTAGCAGAGCTTTGGCGCAAGTCTGGTGAGAGATTTACACAGACAGCCGAAGCTGTCTTTTACCTTCTGCCTTCTGCTTAAATTCTTTCTAGGCAGCGTCAAGTTTCAGATCGCGCAGAGCACTGATATCGACCTCGATCGACGGGCCCATTGTTGCGGATACGTACAAACTGCGCCAGTAGCGACCTTTAGCGCCCGAAGGACGGTTGCGGTCAACAGTTTCTTGCAAAGCCTGAAGGTTGACCAGCAAATCTTCCGCTGAGAAAGCTGCCTTGCCAAACATAACATGAACGATGCCAGTTCGATCGGCACGGAATTCCATTTTACCACCTTTAAACTCGTTGATGGCCTGACCAATGTCAGTCGTCACCGTGCCACCTTTGGGAGAAGGCATCAAACCGCGCGGGCCCAACAACCGGCCCAATTTTGCCACCAACGGCATCACGTCTGGGGTAGCAATCAGGCAATCAAAGTCCATCATGCCTTTTTGAATTTCATCGATCAACTCTTCAGAACCAGCAAGATCCGCGCCGGCATTCAGAGCTTCTTTAACTTTTTCGCCCTTAGCAATCACCGCAATTCTGACTACTTGACCCGTGCCTTTTGGCAGCGATACAGTTGTCCGCAACTGTTGGTCAGTATATTTCGGGTCAATTCCCAAACGGATGTGAGCTTCAGCAGATTCGCCAAACTTAGCGGTTGCTGTTTCTTTCAAAAGTTGCAGAGCTTCCAGCGGTAGGTAAGGTCTCTCTTCTACTTTCTTTTGAAGTTCTTGGAGTCTTCGGGATACTTTCTTTGCCATTGTTATTTTTGGGGTTAGTCAATTTGATATCTTAGATTTTAGATTTGAGAATTGAGCCGTTTTGGTTATTTCAAATCTAAAACATTTGCGATTCTTAGCGAAGCTTTGCTTCTCCCCCTGAATCGACTTTAGGATTTGCGATTTGAGCTTGAAGATTTCAGCTTTAAAATCAGGAATTACTGCTTTCCTCTCAACTGACTTCAATCCGCGATCGCCACGCCCATGTTTTTAGCCGTTCCCGCCACAATTTTCATTGCAGCGTCAACATCATTAGCATTGAGGTCAGGCATTTTGGCTTCAGCGATTTCTCGCAACTGAGCCTGTGTAATTGTCCCTACTTGCTTGCGGTTAGGTTCTCCCGAACCCTTAGCAATGCCAGCAGCTTTTTGAATCAAAACCGAAGCCGGCGGGGTTTTGAGAATAAACGTAAAACTGCGGTCTTCAAAAACCGAGATTTCTACTGGAACCACCAGACCCGCTTGGTCTGCGGTTCTAGCATTGTACTCCTTGCAAAACATCATAATATTGACGCCGTGCTGACCCAGAGCCGGGCCGATCGGAGGAGCTGGGTTGGCTTTTCCCGCCGTAATCGCCAACTTAATTACTGCAACAACTTTCTTTGCCATTAGTTAGTTCTGTTTCTGAACCTGATTGAACTCCAATTCTACAGGCGTATCGCGCCCAAAAATCGAGAGTAAAACTTTGAGCTTGTTCCGTTCCGGGCTAACTTCAATCACGTCGCCTTCAAAATCCTTAAACGGCCCGGAAAGTACCACGACGTGGTCTCCTGTTGCCATCGATACTTTGACAACTGGTTCTGATTCCTGAGCATTTCTGAAGATCCGTTCTACTTCTGAGTGACTCAGAGGTAGCGGTTTGACGTGACCCCTGCCGCGCCCGTAGCGGCGTTTTTGCTCTGCCCCGACAAAATTAATTACGTTCGGGGTATTTTTGATCACCTGCCACGTATCCTCGTCCATAAACATCCGGATGAGTACGTAGCCGGGAAAGATTTTTTCATCTGACTGCCGCCTGGAACCGTCTTTGCCGACTTTGATCGCCGGAGTTTGCGGAATTTCGACTTGAACGATGCGATCGGCAACATCCAAAGTTTGAATTCGCTGCTGCAAGTTTGCCTTCACCCGTTTTTCGCAGCCGGAGGCAACCTGAACAGCATACCAGCGAGCATCTATCTCCGGCACGTCTGGCGATGCTGCCTGTTCCGTCGCTTCTGTGGAATACTCGGATTCTTCTGATGCAAAAGTCATGGCCCAAACACCTTTCCTGCGCCCCAGTTAAAGAAATTATCCACCAAATAGATCAGGCTTGCTGAAAGGATTACCATCAAAAGCACGGCCAAAGACTCGCTAATTAGCTGCTGCCTGCTCGGCCATACCACTTTGTCGAGTTCTTCTCTAGTTTCCTTTAAAAAACCCACTGGGTCAAACCCGGCTGCAGTCATTTCTTGAGTTTCTTGAGCTTCGTCTTTTTTCGCCACGATCCCATCCCCCTTGCGATTTTAGATTTTAGATTTTAGATTTTGTGAGTGGCTCGCGGCTTTTTGATTTTTTGACACTAACCACTTACGCCCAAGTCCAAAATCTCAAATCCTTTCGCCAGCACTTT
Source organism: Microcoleus sp. LEGE 07076 (assembly GCF_015207455.1). Classification (GTDB taxonomy): domain Bacteria; phylum Cyanobacteriota; class Cyanobacteriia; order Cyanobacteriales; family Microcoleaceae; genus Microcoleus. Next base: position 10,451 of record NZ_JADEWV010000054.1, on the reverse strand, counting down.
TACAAGCTCAACCTGTGAACGGTATAAATGCCGATCGCCCAAACTGACGATCGATCACTAACACCGAGCATTTGTTGGTGGCATTTTTTGCGAACCGCCCACAAAAATTAATTCTACCCGAAAGATTGCCGTTTCGGCTGTTTCCAGCCAATAATCCGGGCGCTTTCGGGCAGAATTTCAATTTTGGTGATTCAGCGCGCCCTGGAGGACTTGAACCCCCGACATCAGGTTTTGGAGACCTGCGTTCTACCAACTGAACTAAGAGCGCACAGGTGAGGTTGCTGAAATTCGCTTAACCTCTAGATTGATATTTTAACACAGTGCGCTCGGAAATGGAAAACTTTTTTGGGAAATTTCTCAATTTCCCATTTTCCATGAATGAACCGAAAGCTTGGTGCATTCCTACAAAGAGCGATCGAACCGCTGTTTGACGCGAGTAGCCTTGCCCACGCGATCGCGCAGGTAGTAAAGTTTTGCTCTGCGGACTTTCCCGCGGCGCATCACTTGGATGGTAGCGATGCGAGGCGAGTGAATCAAAAACACCCGTTCCACGCCCACGCCCTGAAACACGCGACGCACGGTGATTGTTTCATTAATCCCGCCGTTACGCATGGCAATTACAGTTCCTTCGTAGGGCTGAACCCGTTCTTTGCTGCCCTCTTTAATTTTCACGCCGACTCGCACTGTGTCGCCGACGTAAATTTCGGGGAGCTGCTTTTTTAGTTCTTCGGTGACTCTATTTATTTCTTCCGTCTCAATCGAACGGATTATTTCTGCGCCTTTCATGGGATTTTCCAAAACTCACAATCCCTTATCATATATCGAACTGTCAGTTTTATTTCAAAAACTTTCTATGTTAAATACCTCTGAGCTCGTATTTCTGCAACTGCCGGCAATGGCTGCACTAGCCCTGTACGTCGCTGCCAACTTGGGTGCCAACGATGTCGCCAACTCAATGGGGACATCCGTAGGCTCGAAGGCTCTAACGCTGCGACAAGCAATCATTGTTGCAGGCATACTGGAGTTTTCCGGCGCAGTGCTTTTCGGCCGGGGAGTTTCCGAAACTCTGGCAACAGGAGTTGTGAATGCAGATGTGTTCGCGGCTCAGCCACAAGTATTTTTAGTCGGGATGGTGTCGGTGCTGATAGCTGGCGGCTTGTGGCTGCAAATCGCTACGAGTCTAGGTTTGCCGGTTTCTTCATCTCATGCGGTGGTGGGCGCAATCGCGGGTTTTAGCTGCGTGGCGGCCGGAATTGATGCGGTTGATTGGCGAACAATCGGCACTATTTCCTTAACTTGGCTGGCGACACCTTTTGCCAGCGGTGTTTTAGCAGCACTATTTTACAGTGCCGTGAAGTATTCGATTCTCGATCGGCCAGATCCTCTATTTCAGATGCGCGAGTGGATACCTTGGCTGAGTGCAGCACTGCTGAGCATATTCGGGATCATTGTATTGCCGTCTATTGTAGATGTGGCTTTGGTGCAGACAGGGGCGATCGCCACAGTGTACGATCGATTTGGCTGGAATCTCCCAATTCACGATATTGTGATTGCCATTGGGGGTATGGGCGCGATCGGGCTTTCGCTCAATAGCTGGAAAAAATTAGAATTAGTTGAGAAGAAAGAAGCAACAGGGGAGAAGGAATTTAGCGAAAATACCGACTCGCCGACTCCGACACATCCTCACTCTTCGATCGAGCAACAGATGGCGAGATTTCAAGTATTGAGCGCCTGTTTTGTAGCATTTGCCCACGGTTCCAATGATGTTGGTAATGCCGTTGCCCCCCTAGCTGCGATCGCCTACATCCGGCGCACAGGTTCCTTTCCCTCTGGCGATTTCAGCGTTCCCCTGTGGATTTTAGTCGTCGGAGGCGCAGGAATAGTCATCGGTTTAGCCATCTGGGGCAAAAATGTAATTGCCACAGTCGGCGAAAAAATCATCCAACTCCAACCCAGCGGCGGATTTTGCGCGGAATTAGCCACAGCCACCACAGTCTTGCTAGCATCCCGCTTCGGTTTGCCAGTTTCCACATCCCACGCTTTAGTCGGTGCAGTTGTCGGAGTCGGGCTTGTCAAAGCTTGGAAAACAGTACGCTGGGAAACTTTGCTGTCAATTGGTTCGGCTTGGCTAGTGACAATTCCGATCGCAGCCGTTTTGGGTGCTAGCATTTTCACCATCGCCCAATGGATTGTGAGATTTTAGATTTTAGATTGAGGCATTTCAGAACAATCAACCAGAATTGAGAGAATTCATCAGCGTGAATCCGTGTTCATCTGCGGTTAAAAAAAGAGAATTTATTAACCGCAGATGACAATAGATAGACGCTGATTCACGCCGATGAAGATCGGAGAGATAGAAATAATTCCCATGCTAAAAAACCCGGTGGCGAAGCACAACCACGCGGCTAACTCAATCACTCAACTCCCGATCCAAGCAATACTTTAGCTGTCGAGCCAGCACCTCAACATTGGGTTTTCTCAACATAGTAAGATGATTCCCCGGAACTCGAATCACCTCTACTTGTTCCGTCGTTAATTCGCTCCAGCCAAGAGTCGGATCTTGTTGACTCGTGCTGAGCTTTTCCCCCGATCTAAACAGAGTAATTCGGTGCGGATAAATTTTCGGTACATAGCTGAGAGTTGCTTGACTGTTAGCCCCAAATACAGTAAACATAGAGGGAATTGCCAGCTCGCGCCAGTTGTGTTCTTTTGACTCTCTAGATAAGATGCTAACCATAACAGCCTGTTTCCAATTCCAGCCATGCCAAAAATGAGCTGTCCAATTAAGCAGCTTATTTAATTTAGGAAACCTGCCCACAATACCGCCAACTTGGACAACATTTTCTGCCGCAGCCACCAAGCGAAAATAATCTACTATAAAAGGCCAGATAGAGCGGGAAACAGTAGTCAGAATAAACTTGCAACCGTCCCAAACAGAAGGTTTGTTAGCAGCAACCGGCGCTAAAGTATCGAGCACAGCCAGCAAAGCCACTTCATCACCCGCTGCGAGTAACTGTTGAGCCATCTCAAAAGCCACCAAACCCCCAAAAGACCAGCCTCCTAAAAAATAAGGCCCCTTTGGTTGAACAGTACGCAAGGCTGCAATGTAGTCAGCCGCCATGTCTTCAATGCGAGTTAGCGGAGAACTTTCGCCGTCAATTCCTTTGGGTTGCAGCCCGTAAAACGGTTGGTTTTCTCCTAGTTTAAACGCTAACTCGCAATAAGGAAATATGACACCAAAGATAGGATGAACGCAGAAAAAAGGCGGCTTTTTACCGCCCGGTTTAATTGCAACTAAAGGCGACCATTCCAGAGATTTTGTTCCTGAAGATAGCGAATCTGCTAAACCTTCAATTGTCGGATTTAGAAAAAGAGCAGACAGGGGCAACTCGCGCTCAAATTGCTGGTTAATCTCATTGATTAGGCGGATTGCCAGCAGGGAATCTCCACCCAAATCGAAGAAGTTATCGTCAATGCCAACAGGCTCTGTGTTGAGGATTGTGGCCCAAATTTGGGCGAGGGTTGACTCGGTTGGCGTGCGAGGTGCAATGCAGCTTTTATCTATTGAATTGCTAGTTAGATTTCCCGGTGCAGGTAAGCGCAGGCGGTCAATTTTGCCATTGGGAGTTAGGGGCAGAAAATCGATCGCCACAAAAGCATTGGGAATCATGTAATTGGGCAGTTGTTGTTTAAGGAAATGGCGCATTTCCCCGCGATTGAGCGTCTGATTTTGATGGGTGACGACATAAGCAACTAGGCGTTTGTTGCCAGACAAATCATCCCCAGCAACCGCCACTGTTTCTTTGACTGCTGGATGCTGAACCAGCAGCGCTTCAATTTCTCCCAATTCTATTCGATAACCGCGAATTTTTACCTGTTCGTCAGTGCGGCCTAAAAACTCAATATTGCCGTCGGGAAAATAGCTAGCTAAGTCACCTGTTTTGTAAATTCGTTTTCCTGCTTTCTGGCTAAACGGATTAGCAATAAATCGCTGGGAGGTTAATTCGGGGCGGTTCAGGTAGCCTCGTGCCAATCCCCTGCCGCCGATGTACAATTCACCGGGAATTCCAACTGGTACAGGCTGTAAATTTTCATCTAAAATATAGAGTTGAGTGTTGGGAATTGGGCGGCCGATTGGCGGTTTTTTGCACTCGCCAATTTCGGCCAAACTTGACCAGACTGTCGCTTCTGTAGGGCCGTAAGCGTTAAAAAATCTGCGCCCAGAAGCCCAGCATTTCACAATATCCGGGGAACAGGATTCGCCAGCACAGATGATTGTTTGCAGTGCGGGAAGTTCGGCGCTTGGAAGGACTGCTAGCAGCGAGGGCGGCAGGGTAGCATGAGTAATAGCATTGTCTTGCAAAAATTGGATTAATGTTTGTCCTGGCAATAAAGATTCTTTCTTGGCACAATAAAGTGTTGCTCCGGTTCCCAATGCCATGACAATCTCAAAGATTGAGGCATCAAAACTCAGAGATGCGAATTGCAAAATCCGGTGATTTGAGCTTACTTGAAAAGCTTCTATTTGAGCTTTTGCTAAGTTGTACAGTCCGCGATGTTCGATTAAAACACCTTTGGGTTTTCCGGTTGAACCCGATGTGTAAATGACGTAGGCTAGGTTTTTTGGTAAAATATTTGTAGTTAAGTTGGTAGGGCTTTCTCTGGCGATATTTTCTAAGTCGGAGTCCAAACAAACAACTGTAAAAATTCCTAAAGATTCTGGTGCAGTCAAGTTGTTTGCTAAGTGCTGCTGAGTTACTAAAATCGGCACCACAGCATCTTTTAATATGAAGTTGAGGCGCTCTTGAGGATAAGTTGGATCTAAAGGCAGATATGCTGCGCCTGCTTTGATAATGCCTAGCAATCCGACGATCGCTTCTAAAGAACGTTCTAGACAAAGCCCTATTAAAACTTCCGGTTTGGCTCCCAATTGCTGCAAGTAACGTGCAAGTTGGTTGGCTCGGCTGTTGAGTTGGCGGTAGGTTAATTGCTGGTTTTCAAAGACGGCGGCGACAGCATTGGGCGCGAGTTCGACTCGCTCTTCAAATAGCTGATGGAAACACTGGTTTTGCGGATGATCTCTGTGAGTGTCATTCCAATCAATTAATAATTGCTGGTATTCTGGGGCTGTCAGCAAAGTCAAGTCGCTGAGGCGCTGTTGGGGATTTGCAACAATGGCTTTTAGCAGGGTTTGGAAATGTTCCGCCATGCGCGCAATTGTGGCGCGATCGAATAAATCTGTGGTGTAAACAATTTGTCCTTGAATGCTTCCTGCATCTTCCCACAAGTTGCACTCTAAGTCGAGCTTGGCGGTTCCGCTGTCAAAGTCGTGAAGCGTAGCTATCCCGTAGGGAATCGCCCTCAAAGTGATTCCGGGCAATTCTAGCGCTGCTACAGGAGTGTTTTGCAGGCTGAAACTAAGTTGAAATAGGGGGTTGCGGCTCAATTCGCGATCGGGCTGCAATTCCTCAACCAACTTCTCGAAGGGCAAATCTTGGTGAGCGTAGGCTGCGACTGCGACGTTTTTTACCCGATGCAATAGTTCCCGAAAAGTTGGGTTTCCCGACAAATCTGTACGCAGCACCAAACTGTTGACAAAAAACCCGATTAATGCTTCTATCTCGCTCTTGTTGCGGTTGGCGATCGGCGTTCCTACTGCAATATCTACTTGTCCTGTATAGCGGTACAGCAAAGTTTGAAAAGCAGCCAGCAGGGTCATAAATAAAGTCGCGCTTTCTTGCTGGCTCAATGACTTTAGCTGCTCGCTCAAAACAGGTGATAGTGTTATCAAATGTTTTGCACCTCGGTAGGATGGAACCGCCGGCCTTTGTCTGTCTGTTGGTAGATTGAGTGTGGTAATTCCGTTTAACTGCTGCCGCCAATAAGCTAACTGGGTTGCTAATACTTCGCCCTGCAAGTATTGGTGCTGCCATTCTGCAAAATCGGCGTACTGCACGGGCAGTTCTGGTAAGTGCGATTCCCTTCGGGATAGCTTCGCTTCACGCTCGTTTTTTACAAATGCCGTATAGAGCGTTCCCAGCTCTCGAATTAGCACTCCAATCGACCAACCATCAGCCACAATATGATGTAAATTCAGCAACAATATATGTTCGGTTTCACCCAGTTGTAGCAGCGTTACTTTAAATAACGGCCCGGCGGCTAAATCGAAAGGGCATTGCGCTGCATCGGTTGCGAGTTGCAGCGCTGCGGTTTCCTGCTGAGCTGGCGAAAGATTTTGTAAGTCGATTGTCGGGAGAGGTACGGTTAGAATGGGAGCAATAACTTGTACGAGTTCCCCTTCCAAAAGCGTAAAAGTGGTGCGTAAAGTTTCGTGCCGCTGCACAATTTCGTTGAAGGTTTGCTCTAAGGCTATGAAGTTGAGGGAACCTGTTAAGCGGAGCGCTGTTGAGACATTGTAGAAAGGATTGCCCGGTGCTAATTGATTGAGGAACCAAAGCCGCTGCTGGGCAAATGATGCCGGGAAGACGAAAACTTCTGTTTCTTCGGGAAGATTAAGCTTTTCTTCACCAGCCGGGAGGGAATTGTCGGAAAAATACTGAGTCATATCAAATTATCAGGCAAGCCTCAAAGGAAAGCGCGTACAAAGTAGCCTACAAATATTACATAGATAAGATTTCATCTCTTTGATTAAAATCTTTACCAAGGCAATACTAGACTATAACTCGTTTCGATATGCTGCTTCATGCCGAGGTCGGTAACATTCACAAGATGTGTAAAAAACACATCAACATCGTCTATCGCTTTAGCCGTAAGCCGAACTTTTCCGGTTGCTGTTTGAGTCCAAGAAAGCGCGGGAATAGCAAAACCATGTGCAAAACTGTGCCGGACTCTTAAAATCTCATTTAGCTTCTGCCGAACGGCTAATCCGCTCAGGCTTCTTGCAGACCAAATCCAATCGCCAATAGGATCGTAACCAGTGTTTTGAATCAGAAGGTTTCGCGTGTTCTCCCAGTTTGGTGTATTAAATCTGTCAAGTGCGCGTTCCGCCGCATCTCTAGCAATAGAATGTACGGCATGAAATTTGGGATCTAAAGGATTTGCAGTTGCAGCGAAAAAATTGCGAACGAGTTCGTTTATGTAAGCATCCCACACAGCAACAAATGCAGCTAGAGCGGAGTGATAGTAGACTTGAGTTTTACTGCGCGATATTGGTTGCAAGCGGGGATCGGTAGCTATTTCGCGAAGTGTTCTAGCCGTGTTGGACGCTGTTTTGTACTTCAATGCTGCTGTTGACGGCACGGCGATTTCCTAAAGACAATTCACGAATTTTTCAAGTGTATCTCGGTACCTTTGCAATGACTCTGCATTCAATTGCACCTGCTCGCCCGCGATGTTTTTGGCTGCTAGTGTGAGTTTGTGCAAGGGCGTGCCAGTCGTAGCAGCGAGTACAGAACCGCTGGCAAAATCTGGGATTTCAATGAAGGTGTTACTCGGCTTGTCTTTGGAGTTAGCAAAAATATGACGGTGCTTCTTGTGTATATCATCCATCATCTGCATAATTCTCTGGTTTACAGCTTCGTATGCTTTGCTCGCTCTCCCTTCGTACAAAGTCAAATGTAGGCTCGCGAATGTATGTAATTTTGGTACAGGCACACCTTCTTCCTTGGCGCGTTTTGCAAAAGCAATTCGTGCGTATGGCGCAGTATGCGGGTCGGTTATGGCATAGAGAATTGCGAGGACATTCTCGATCGCCAGACGTGAAGTATACTCCGCTATAAATGGTACAATCAAGTTTTCGGCAGCCACAAGAGCAAGCTGTGTAGAAATAGCAAAAGTAGGACTACAGTCTATGAAGAATATGGTATCGCGATCGCCGCTATATGAACGCAGGGCCACCGTCAGGTCTCGTCCCCAAGTTAGCACCTGTTTCCACGAGTCATAAGGTATTTCCAACTGGGATGTTTGTCGGATTGCTTCAGAAATTATTTCCAGGTAATTGTCCCCGCATACAATTCTTAGATTCTCTGGTAGATTCTGATTGAATTCTCTCGGTTCGCATAGATATGGGGATACGTCTGCAACCATCCGAAATGGAGAGTTCAGACGCGCTTCTAGATAGCCTGCTATTGTTGCGCGCGGAGTTTTGCTCATTAAAAAATGCAGCGCATCTGGGCTAGTGAAATATCCGCCAAGTAGCATTTCCGACACATTCGCCTGCGGACATAAATCAATTACATAGACATCTGTATCGGGGTAACGGTAAGCATATTCGGAAGCTGCTGCAAAGCAAAGGAAGCTTTTGCCGACGCCGCCTTTATTGTTCCAGAAAGCGTATGAACTCATTTGGTTTATTTCTTGGAAGGGACGATAACCTTTTCATCATCTCTCTTTACTTTCTCTGTTCAGCGATGACAACTTCACGCGGCGATTCTCGCGAGAAACAGGCACTAAAGCCGGAGCTTTAATTTGAGCATTGTTCTGTTTCAAACTCTCCACAATCTTAGATAATTCTTCGATTGTCGGCGCTTCAAAAACCCGGCGCAAAGGCAACTCTACCCCGCACGCATCTCGCACTCTAGAAACAAGCTGAGTCGCCAGCAGCGAATGCCCTCCCAATTCAAAGAAATTGTCGCGGATACCCACTCGCTTTATCCCCAAAACTTCTGCCCAAATTTTCACTAAAACTTGCTCAATAGAAGTCTGAGGCGCAACATAACCGCCAGCCAATTCTAGCTTAATTGGCTCCGGTGCAGGTAAAGCGAGCCGATCGACCTTTCCGTTAGCCGTCACCGGTAGCGACTCCAGCACCACAAAAGCCGACGGAATCATGTAGTCAGGCAGTTTTTCGGCTAGGTAAGCCTGCAACTGCGGTACTAATTTGCGCGCTGCTTTAGCTTGCAAGGGATTGTTAGCATAAGAGCGCCAAGGACGCAAGTTATCGCTTCGGGTTTCTCGCAGAAAATATCGGGATTTTCCCCGCCAAAAGACTACATCGTATCGCCCTTCACTGTCGGAATTAGACCAACTAATATTAACATTATACGGAACTTCTAAAGCATACCAATCCTCTGGCTCTACTCCTAAATAATCGATTTTTTCCACTGCTTTCTGCAACTGAGCCGCTGTGTCAAATTTATCGATAACAGACAGCAATTCTGCTGCTTTCACGGCTGCCGCTACCCGCGGATTAGGCACATTAGCAATTCTGAAAATATCGAGTTGATTTTCCAATAATATTTGTTGCACCTTCGCAACAGTCAGATTCTGATTTTCATCCGACCAATCCAACCGTTTTGATCCCCCCTGCCCCCCTTGAAAAGGGGGGTTATGAAGCTCTGTTTTGTCATAACAGTTAGAGACACTTCTTAGCCCCCCTTCATAAGGGGGGTTGGGGGGATCTGTTTCCGGCGCAATATGCAGAATAGCATTGTACCGAAAATCAGTTAACTCATTGTGGTAACTACCGCGAATCAATTGAATCTCTACGGCATCAATCTGCGGAAAGCAGTGCTTTAATGCCTTAAAAAAATCTGGTTCAATAACTAACTCTGTTTCTTGAAAAATTTGCATTTGTACTCGCTGCTGCAACTGTTCGCCAGCGAGAGAAGGTTCGGCTTGATACAGTTGTACCGAAGCGTGAAAAGCTGCCAGCAACGGCAAGCTGCGGACATCTCCGATGAATATAAAGCCGCCGGGAGCAGTTGCTTGCACCGCACCTTCTAGCACCTGCACGAGATAGTCGATATTCGGGAAATATTGGACGACAGAGTTGAGAATTACTGCGTCAAAAGCTGCTGTCTCTACTCCTGCAAAGTCTGTCGCCATTTTCTGAAGCAGCGTTACATTAGCTAACTCTTGATTTGCCAAGTGCTGCTGAATATAGTTGAGCGAAATAGGTGAAAAGTCGGTTCCGCAATATTGAGTGCAGCGAGAGGCAATTTGGAACAGCAACAAACCTGTGCCGCAGCCAATTTCTAACACTCGGCTCGGCTGCAAAGCTAAAATTTGGGCGGCTTGATTGTTCGCCCAGTCGCGCATCTGTTCTGCTGGGATTGGCTGATTAGTATAACTGCTATTCCAGCCGACAATATTAAATGTTGGATCTGAGTCAACAGCAGGTCGATCGTAAGTTTCATTGTACAGCATTTGCCACTGCAAAACTTGTTCGTCCTGCAATTGCATTATTTGGTTTTTTTCGCTGGCGCTGCTATATTCTGCATTGAGGACGACATAAGCTACTAAACGTTTATTTCCTTCTGCATCTTCCGAGGTTGTGGCTGCGGTTTGCTGCACCGCTGGATGTTGAGTTAATACTGTTTCGATTTCTCCTAATTCGATGCGGAAACCGCGAATTTTTACTTGTTCGTCAATGCGTCCCAAAAATTCCAGGTTGCCATCAGCTCGGTAGCGCACGAAGTCGCCGGTTTTGTAAATTCTGTCTCCTGAATTTGGTTGAAACTGAGATGTTGCACTGTTATTGAGAACAGGCA
>NZ_JADEWV010000053.1 GCF_015207455.1 Microcoleus sp. LEGE 07076 | reverse complement strand
TCTGATGGCTAATCTACTCAACAATATTCCTATACATCTTGAGCGTTGGAGCTCTTTCCCTGAAACTCCTGTGGATGCCTTTTATGCTTGTAACTCCTCCTAATTGTAAAAAACCTACACCTGTCAGCCCCCAACCCCCCCGCGATTTCGGGGGGGAGTCAAACTTTCGGTAGCAGCATAACTTTATGAAATGGGTATAAGTCCTGTCCAATTTACTAAGGAGATATCTGTACTATGTTGCCAGAAAAATGTCTCAAGCTGTGGACTGTAGTTCGATCGCTCCCGAATGTGGAAAAGGTGGTTGTGGGTCAGTTTCGCAGGGGAGCATCCCACTTTGGCAATCAGTATAAATACTCAGACAATTGTCTGGCTAAGTTGATAGCATAATAGAAAGCAAATAAATTACCATAATCCAAGTTCGTATGACCCCAGAAGAACAGCAGAAGATCAAAATAAATCTCCAAGAAATAGCAGAGATCCTTTATAAAAATACCCCAGTAAACAATCTACAAGACTTTGAATCTGTAGAACTGAGTGTGAGGGAACATTTAATTGAAACAGTAGCACCAGAAATTAGTGGTTTTTTTTTAACTCGGCGGGTGGAAAAGGTTCGGGTAGAAAAAGAACTCTAAAAAGTTGTGTAGGAGAAATAACTCTATCGAGTAAGCAAGCTCAAAGATTGGGAGTGAAGAAGGGAAGTCGCCTGAGTCCTAATCTGGAAAAATGTTGTTTATTATTAGTGGGAAATGAGTCTTTTGCCAATGCCGAGAGAGACCTCAAAATGTTGACAGGAATTTATGTACCCCACAGTACACAACATCGGCTACTAGAGCGTTACAAATTCCCTGAGCCTGAAACTACCGAGAAAGTAGAAGCATTGAGTATAGACGGAGGAAACGTCAGACTAAGAACTCAGGAAGGAGAAGAAAGTGTCTGGAGGAATTATAAGGCAGTTAAGGTGCACGATCAAGTAGCAGCAGCCTTCTTTCAAAATAATGCAGATTTAGTGGCGTGGGTAAATAGCCAAATCAAGAGTGAAGCAATAACTTGTTTGGGAGATGGTCATGATGGAGTGTGGAATCTGTTTAAGCAAATTGGGACTATAGAGCAAAGAAGAGAGGTACTAGATTGCTATCAGGGGAATAGAAAATTTACATAAAGTAGGAGGTTCGCTGAAACGACTGAGGAGAGCGCAAAACCAACTATGGCAAGGAGCAACACTAGAAGCTATAGCTGAATTTACAGGAGTTGCTAGTAAGGAAGTGAAAAGTTCCAGAAATATCTGCGAAAACATCAGTCAAGAATCCCAGATTACCAAAATTATCAACATCTTGGCATTGACATTGGTTCGGGAGCTGTAGAGTCTTTAATAAAACAGATTGGAGCAAGAATTAAGATTGTAGGTGCACAGTGGAACGAAAAAAATGTGCCTCAAATTTTAAGACTGAGATGTGCGTATTTAAATAATGACATCAAGCTAGGTGTTTCTGCTTAGTCAAAAAGTGGGATGCTCCCGTTTCGCAGTTGGTCGGATGCAGAGGGTCACTTGCAAATTCTCAAACGAATGGTTCCGGCCGATCGGTTGAATGTTGTGTTCGATCCGTTAGTTCCAAGGTAATGTCGCTGCTAAATTGATGTGCTGCGATCGCCTGTTTTTTGACATAAATAAAAATTAACATAAAGATGCGATCGCCCGCGCGGGCGATCGCCAATTAAATTACTGTCCTAGACTGTGGCGAATTTCAGTAACTTGGTCGGCAACATCCAAAAATGCGGCCGACATCGAAGGCCCTGTCAAAATAAGATCCAAATTGTGGGGTTTGCTATCAATTAATGCCAGCACTTCTGCTTCAGGAATTAAGCCTAAATTCACCGCTAAACTCAATTCGTCGAGAATAACTAAGGCGTAACAGCCCTCGCGCACCGTATTTTGAACATACTGCCACAATTGTTCGACCGATCGCATTTCGAGCTCATCTAAATCTGCCTTGTCAATGCAGCGGGGCAAATCGCACCGCACCCAATCTAAATTCTGCCCCAGCCGCACCGGATGCTGATGCCCTTGATTGATTCCCCCTTTGAGGAACTGTACCGCCAACACGCGAGATCCCTGTCCTGCAATTCTGAGAGATCCTGCCATGACACTGGTAAAAAAGCAGCGGTGCGGGGCTGTAAAAACTTGCACCAGCCCTTCAACTCTGTAGGGCAAGCTGTGGGTTAAATTGAGTGTAGGGGTTTGTAACTGAGCAACCATAGGGCAATATTCAATTAGTAACTAAGTCTTGACTGCGGCTCGGATCTTGGGATGGATCGAGCCGGCTTAACAATATATAGTGTACTTGGCCGATCGCACATCGGATCGAACGCTAGATGTACAAGTTGTCAAAAGCTAGCGGCAGTGACGATCGCAGCTATTTTGGGCGATCGATCTCAATAACAGGTAAACTTTGAATGTCGCGGCACTAGGAGCAAGACACAGTGAGATTAGTGATTCTGGGAGGGCCTGGAGCGGGAAAAGGAACTCAGGCTGAACTACTGTGCAGCAATTTGAGCATTCCTTTGCTGGCTGTGGGGGATATTCTGCGGGAGGCGATCGCAGATGATACAGATTTGGGGAAGTTGGCGGTGTCTTATGTTGAAAAAGGGGAATTAGTTCCCGACGCAACTATGATTCAATTCTTTCGCCGCCGGCTGCTGCTGTGGGATGTGTTTAATGGCTGGGTGTTGGAGGGCTATCCGCGAACGGCTTTTCAAGCTGAGGAATTGGATTTTTTGCTCTCTGATTTGGCACAAGAGCTAGATTGGGCGATTTGGTTGAAGGTTCCGACTGAGGTGTTGTTGAGTCGATCGATCGAACGAGATCGATCGGACGATAGTCCAGAAATTTTGCAGCGCCGGCTTGATTTATTCGAGGAGCAAACTCTCCCGATTTTAGATTATTACGAGTATCGCAAAAAGCTGTTAACTATCAACGGCGATCGATCCCCGGAAAAAGTCCAGCAAGATATTCTAAAAATGGTCAGTAGTCAGTAGTCAGTTGGCAGTTGGTAGTTGGCAGTAGTCAGTAGTCAGTTGGCAGTTGGTAGTTGGCAGTAGCTGTTATTTGTTGATTATTACCAATAACAAATAACAAATAACAAATAACAAATAACAAATAACAAATAACAAACAAATTATGTCCAGAAAACGTGCCGATGGCAGACAGCCAAATCAACTTCGTCCGATTAGTTTCGATCGCGAATTTACGAAATTTGCTAGCGGTTCAGTGCTAGCGAAAAGTGGTGACACTCAGGTACTGTGCAGCGTTACGATTAAGCCGGGAGTGCCTAGGTTTCTGGAGAATACCGGCAAAGGTTGGCTGACTGCGGAGTACCGAATGTTACCGGGGGCTACGCCGCAGCGTCAAGAGCGGGAATTTATGAAGTTATCGGGACGCACTCAAGAGATTCAGCGGTTGATTGGGCGCAGTTTGCGATCGTGTTTGGATATGCAGCTTTTGGGCGATCGCACGATTCTGGTGGATGCTGATGTTTTGCAAGCGGATGCGGGGACTCGCACGACTTCTATTAATGGCGCGTTTGTGGCTGTGGCGGATGCTTTGAACAAGTTGGTGCAAAAAGGTGATTTAGGGCGATCGCCCTTAATTCGCCAAGTGGCAGCCGTATCTGTGGGACTTTTGGAAGGTGAATTGTTTTTAGATTTGAATTATCTGGAAGATGTGGCGGCCCAAATTGATTGTAACGTAGTGATGAATGGAGATTTGAATATCATCGAAATTCAGGGAACTGCGGAAGAGGGAAGTTTCAGCCGGAGTCAGTTGAATCAAATTTTGGATGTGGCAGAAACTGGGATTCAGGAATTGTTGGAGGCTCAGCGGCGGACTTTGGGTGAGTAAGATTTACGCATCGGAGTCCAGAAACCGGGTTTTTTTGAGAATACTTCGTCGCAGTTGAAAGATTTGGTAAAAACCCGGTTTCTTTGGTCGGAGTGCGCGGTACTAAATCTGGGGAAATTTATCTTCTTTATGACTCGGCGGTTGAAACCGCGTCTACACAAACGAAGTCCGCCTCCGCGGACTAAGAGGGTATTTGTATATCCAAAACTAAACTTCATCGCTCTTACCTATGGCCTTTCGGACTTTCTCAACTTGGTTAGGTGCTTCCATTTCTTTGAAGAGTCGAATCGCCTCTTGAAAATGAATCTGACTCTTTTCGGCATCACCTATCTTTTGGTGAGTTAAGGCAAACTGATAATTAGCCTCGGCTAGATCGCATTTAGCGCCGATTTTGTCTAGAAGTGCGATCGATTCTGAATGATGGGAAAGCGCTGTTGTAAAATCGGATTGTTCTCGATAAAGCTCTGCTAAACCAGTTAAAGCTTTAGCCTTAACCTGAGTGTAGTGACTTTTTTCGGCAAATGCGATCGCTTGGCGAAACATTTCAAAAGATTTGTCAGGTTCTCCTAAATTTTTATAGGTTAGACCCATAAACTTCAGGGGGCGACAAGCGCCCCTGAACTGTTACAGGCAAAGCTTTTCGCGCGATCGACCCTCGGCAAAAATTTCGGCTTATTGACAAAATAATCTCTTGAGGGAAAAGAATACCCAGTTGTGATCAAAAAGAAGGGTCCTGCTAATACCACAAGACCAAAACCAATAATATGTTGCCCTTATTCTATCACTCGATACTTGAAAAATATCTGACTCCCGCACAATTACTTACCCTTCAAATGCTAGTGTGGTTGTTACAGTCTCAAAAACAAGTGAGAATAGAACGATTAGCTGCCACCCTACAATTACGCATATTACAAAGTAGTCGCCGCCGTCACATACAACGATTTTTACAGATTAAAGCACTCAGCATATTGGTGCTGTGGTTCCCGATAGTCAAAGAAGTGATCTCCCGTCAGCTCAAACCTGGAAGTCAATTAATCATTGCATTGGATAGAACCCAGTGGAAAGAGTATAATGTTTTAATGGTAAGTGATCTCGTTCAAAAAAGGGCGTTTCCCATATTCTGGACGCTGCTCGACAAAAAAGGGGCTTCTAATCTCGCCGAACAGCAACAAGTATTGCGCCCAGTAATTCGGCTCTTGAAAAGATATAAACTAATCATTATTGGCGCTCGCGAATTTCACAGCATCGAGCTGGCGCAATGGTTGCACCGCCAGCATTTGAGTTTGGTCCTCCGTCAAAAATGCAGTACGACTTTTCGAGAAAAAAGACAACCTTTTCAACCCCTAGATAGCATTCCAGTTCAACCGGGAATTCATCTGTTTTATCCGAAGGTTGATTTTACTCAAAAGAAAGGTTTTTCTCGATTTAACTTGGTCGCTTCCTGGAAAGGTAAATATCGAGGCAAACAAGAAGATGAACCTTGGTATCTGTTAACTAATCTGCCAGATTTGAAAAGTGCGATGGCGTACCGCCCCGCAAGCTACGGAGTTTATAGCAAACGTTACGGTATCGAAGCAATGTTTAAAGACTGTAAGACCGGAGGATATAACCTAGAGGGGTGTCAAGCATCACCGGATCAATTGATTGCTTTAATGATTGTAATCGCTTTGGCGATGACTTCGGCATGGTTAAAAGGGAAAAGAACTCAGCTTCAAGGACAAGAAAAATATGTGTGTCGTCCTCAAGAAAAAGGTAGGAATAGAAGAAGACATAGCAAGTTTTGGATTGGTTTATCTGGCGAAAATTGGTTAATTGCCAATGACTGCTGTTGGGAGTGGGTAGAGTCCATGATGAGTTGAGTTCGCAATAAGCAGTCATTTTACCGGAGGGGGCTAAGAGCTAGAAAGCTCATAGAGCAACCGCTTTAGCCTCGTTGTCGCCCCCTGAAATCGCTCTCTTGAAGCAGCAAACAATGAGTCCGCTCCAAGCTTATTCGCAGTTGAATAATGGAGGTGGTAGCAATCCGAAGCTACCAACGCAAGGAGATAACATCATTAATGGTACTTCTGGTAACGACACCCTGACTGGTTCTGGTGCCAATGAAAAACTATACGGACAAAATGGCAACGACACCCTCTATGGTGAAGGCGGTAACGATTACCTAAATGGTGGTGCAGGTAACGACTACCTCGACGGCTATTCCAGCAGACCCAATAGCCCCGATTTAGACACTCTCGAAGGTGGAGCGGGGGCAGATACCTTTGTGTTGGGAAACTCACGCCAGGGAATGTTCTACCTAGGAACCGGTCAGGCAACTATTGTAGACTACAACTTCCGCGATGATTATATCCAGTTGCGCGGTAATGCCAGTCAGTATCGCCTCACCCGTGAGGGCAATGACACGCTCATACAAACTACGGGCGGAGATACGCTGGGTATTGTCAAAAATGTGACTGACCTCAACCTCAATCCAACATCTTCTCGTCGCGACTTTAAGTTTGTTTAACTTGCTTGTGCGTCTACAACAAATAGTATCTTCCGCAAGATTGGAAACCTGCGATCGGGTGTAGCGCTAAATGCTTACACCCTTTTTTATGATTACAGGATTTCCGACGAAATCAATGCGATATTTTTGGCGATTGTGGGTAAATTAATCCCACAGCCTCCACGCCCAACCATCCAAGAAACCGGGTTTCTACGATAATTTTACGCATCCTCATAAAATTTTCCGAAGAAACCCGGTTTCTGAACCCCGCCCAACCATCCAAGAAACCGGGTTTCTACGATAATTTACGCATCCTCATGAGATTTTCCGAACAAACCCGGTTTCTGAACCCCGCCCCCAATCCAAGTGCGCTTTTCGTTTCATTCCCCTGACTGAATCTGACTCCTCACCCACTGCCGAAACCCTCGAATCATCGATGTTTCCCCCACATCTTTTTGCGTTTCCACAAATCCCATAATCTCAGAAGGCGACAAAAAAGGGAAGTGAGGAGAAACCTCCCGCTCCACATATTCCTGACCTTCTAACTGATAGAATCTTAAACGCGAACCGTCATAACGCCAAACCTCTGGGACGCCCAAACTTGCATACAATTCCATGCGGTTAATAGAACTGCTAGTAATGTCAATCTCAATTACTAAATCCGGTGGCGGATCTTGATTCAAGTTGATTTGATTGAGGCTGCGGACATTTTCCTCATTCTCGATGTAGTAGCATTGATCCGGTTCTAACCCGCGTTCTAAATCCTCGCGCCTGCAAGTTAGAGAACCCAAGCTGCGAATTTCTACATTTAACTCTTCCGTTACTGTTTCTACAAAACGTCCTAGGATTTGTTTGTTACCTTCATGGGGTGCTGAGGGAGTCATAATTTCTAATGTTCCGCGATCGTAAGTTAAACGAATTCCGGCCTGTTCTGCTAGCTCATTTACTAGGGATTCGTAAGTTTTCCAGCTAATATTTTTCAGCACAACTCCAGAAGTTTGACTTTGAATTAGGGTGGCTGTCATGGCTATCTGCTTGCTTTTTAGCTTATTTATTTAGTCTTGGACGCACGGGTGGTTAGAAACCGGGTTTTTGGCTAGATACTTCGTCACAGCTTGCAGAAACACGAAAAAACCCGGTTTCTTGGATTTTGATGCGCGAGTTCCATTGTTACATTTTAGCAAAACTCAGCTTCATTGCCGATCGCACTTATTCAACTTTTTCTCTAAAAAGCGATCGCCCTTTTTGAGCTATGATAAAAAACAGACTTCTTGCCCGATCGCAATTATGGTTGCTTTACCCGATCGCCCATTGATCAGCGCAGAAGAATACCTAGCTTGGGAACCCACCCAAGAAGAACGCTACGAATATTTGGATGGCGAAGTTTCGGTGGGTGTGGAAATTGCGATCGCCGATTTATACCGCCCAGTAAAATTTTCTTAGTCGGCGTCCGGCGGACATTGTTTGTGTAAACCTGGTTTCAACCGCCGGAATATTCGCCGGAATATTCGCCGAATATTCCTCTATATGCCCTCTATATTCTTTTTCCTTCCTTACAAAACTTGCCGCGGGGCGATCGGAATCTCGATCGCAAACTCCGTACCCTCTCCCGGTGCAGAAACACAAGTCAAATTCCCACCGTGAGAACTAACAACAATTGAGTGCGAAATAGACAGCCCCAAACCAGTACCAGAACCCACCGGCTTAGTTGTAAAAAACGGGTCAAATATCTTGTGCAGCACCTCGGTACTCATCCCAGGGCCGTTGTCAGCCATTCTAATGATAACAGAATTGCGGTCTGTCACCTCTGTTGCGATCGTAATAGTAGGATTGTTTTGAGAATTAGACGGACAATCCCTCGCCAAGAGGAGCGCATCGATCGCATTTGTCAAAATATTCATAAATACCTGATTCAACTGCGACGCATAACAAGTAATTAGCGGCAGCTTACTGTAATTTTTAATCACCTCAATTCCCAAACGTCCGCCCTCTTTCCTCAGACGCGGTTGCAGCAGCATCACCGTACTGTCAATGCCTTCGTGGATATCAACCGACTTCATTTGTGCTTCGTCGAGGCGCGAGAAATTCCGCAAACTCAACACAATATCCCGAATTCTTTCCGCTCCCACTTTCATCGAATCCAACAGCTTTTGCAAATCTTCGCTCAAAAATTCCAGTTCAATTGTTTCTATTTCTTCCAAGATTTCATCAGCAGGTTCGGGATAATTTTGCTGGTAAAGCTCGATCAATTTCAGCAAATCTTTCACGTATTCGCTAGCCGGATTGAGATTACCGTAGATGAAACTTACAGGATTATTAATCTCGTGAGCTACACCAGCCACCATTTGCCCCAAGCTAGACATTTTTTCAGTTTGAATTAATTGAGCTTGAGTGAGTTTAAGCTCGCGCAAAGTTTGTTCTAAACGCTCGTTTTTTTCATTTAACTCCTGCGTCCGCTCTTGCACTTTCTGCTCCACAGAATTGTAAAGCAGAGCATTGTCTAAAGAAATAGCTACTTGCGAAGAAAGCAGCCTTAAAACTTCCAATCTGTGGGCATTAAACGCTCCCAGAGTTAAGTTATTTTCTAAATAAAGAATGCCGATTAATTTGCGTTGATTGACGATCGGCGTACACAAAAGAGATTTGAGCTGGTGTTTTGCCACGTAAGGATCTGCCGTAAATCGCCCCTCAGCCACCGCATGGCTCAACACCACGTCCGAGCGAGTTCTTTCCACAAAATTAATCACGGTCACAGGTAAATCCTGACATTCTTCAACAGGCGTAAATTGCAGCACCGCTACATCTTCAGCAACTACTGACGCTCGAGCGGAAATTAACAGTTTTCCATCTCTCACCAAGATTAAAAAACCGGATTGTGCGCCCGCATTTTCCAGCGATATCCTCATCAAAGAAGCCAGCAACTTGTCTAGAACAATTTCGCTGGAAATCGCCAGAGATGCTTTCATTACAGTGGCTAAATCCAGCACTCTCGCATCGCTACCAGTAGAAGTATGAATAGTTGTTGTAGTTTGACTGTTGTTAAAACTTCCGTTGAGCGGTGTCATTTCTCGCAACTGCGGATACTTCTGTTCTAAATCTTGTACTTTGCGGACTGCGCCCCAGCGCAAGTAGCACGAGTGAGCTTCGCGCAAATGGATTTTGGCATATTGATATTTACCTTTACTCAACCAAAACTTGGCTGCTAGTTCGTTCGCCAGGGCTTCATTTTGGACAAACTCACTGTCTTGGGCTAAATTGATAGAAAAATCGTAGAGTTCAACAGCTTCTGAATCTCTCTTGGAAATTCTAGCTATTTCTGCTTGTACTAACAGGTACTTGTGCAGAAAATTTTCGCGACAGTTGTCTGCCCAAATTTTCATCTGTTTTTGATTGGCTTCTAACTTTTCCAAGTATTGTTTTTGTTTGCTTTTTGAAACATTTGGAAAAACGGCAGCTAAAACTAGAGAAAAGAAAAAATTCCACTCGGTAGCGGGGATCGCTCCGGTAATGAAAGATAGCTGCTTTTCTACTTCCAATGCTAGTTGCAGCGCTTCGTTGAAGTTGCCGTACCAGTACATTACTTGGCATTTGCGAATTTGATAAAGGCAGAGCGAGTACAAATTTTGATGGGCTTGACAGTTGTGTACGTATTCAGCTTCGGTGATATCTTCGCTCTCAAATACAAATTTTTCAGGGGTGAGTTGGCTCAAGTTGCGGAGGGTTAACTCTACCCCTAATAATGTATCGGTTACGAGCTGATTTTTGGTTTTTTGGCTGAACTGTAAATACCTGCTGGTGTCTTCTAGAATTAGCGAGATTTCTTTGCCTTGAAAAAAGTAATTGGCTATGCGGTTGGAGAGAATATAACCTGCGTATTCTAAATCTCCTGATTCTAAGGCAGCTTGATATCCTTCATTGCTAATCGCGTGGGAATCTTTGATATGGTTGAACCAGTAATAAAAAATACTTACGAGCGACGAACAAGCTCTGCATTTCAAGCCGATATTTCCGGATTTTTCGCTCAAATTCAGCGACAGCATGGCAAATTGATAAGCTGCTTTGTAATCTCCCGAAACAGCGTTTAAGAACATACCGTAGCCCGCGTAGCAGAGAGATGCTTCGGGTACTAAACCGTAGGTGAGAGAGAGATTGACTCCTTTTAATACGCTGACTTTCCACAAGTCTGGATTGTTTAGGTAAGCGGATGTTAATAAGTTTGTGATTAATTTGACTGCAACTTTTTTGTCGGGTACAGTCATTTCTGGTGCGTCAATCAAGGAAGCTATTTCTGTTCCTGCTAAACTATTTGTGGCTGCTGCAAATTCTTCGGAGATGACTTTTTGCAGTCCGTCTAGCGGCAAGTCAATTCCTAGCAAGTTCAAAGCTTGGATTCCGGCTTTAACGGCTTCTTCGTACTTGGCTCGGAGGGTGTACTGCACGATCAGCAGGTTGTAAATTTCTACTTTTTCTAAGGGCGATCGCGCTTTTTCCAAAGTTATGTTGATAAATTCTTCTGAATGCTCGAAATAGCCGTTTAGATACTCAACATTTGCCCGCTCCATGTGCAGAGCAAAGGCTAAGTCGTAGTGAAAATCCCAAATATCGGCCGTCAAACCGTCCATACCTGCGGTCAAATACTGCAAGGCTGCAACATAAGCTGTGGCATCTTTGGCTCTGCGGGCGGCGTCTAAATTCAGCGTTCCCAGTTCAATTAGTTCTCGCTCGTCTGTAATTAGCGATCGAGCTACATTCAAGTGATCGACTAATTCAAAAATTCTGTCAGCGCGATACTCAGCCGGAGTGTTTTCGAGGATTTGCCTGCCTATTTTCAGGTGGACAGCTTTTTTTTGCGAGTCGTCGATCAGAGCGTAAGCGGCTTGCTGCACGCGATCGTGCAAAAATTTATAATTCAGAATTAACAGCGGAAACATCACGTAATCTAGTGACTTGCTTTCCAATTCCGAAGTTGGCAGGATCAGTCCAGACTCGATCGCCGGCAGTAACTGCGAAAAAGTTTCCGACGCTTCTTTCTCATTAATTAAACAAAGAGTATTTAAATCAAATTCGTTGCCCAAACAAGCGACCAAACGCAAAACCTGCTGCGTGGTAGTCGGCAGTTTTCTCAACTTTTGTACCATCAAATCTACTACATTGTCAGTGATAGCACACTGCTCAATTTGAGTCATATCCCAATGCCAGCCGCCCTTGCTACCCGACTGTGGCGGGTGAAAAACTAGCAGATTCTCTTGATACAATGTTTGGAGAAATTGATTGACAAAAAAAGGATTGCCGTCTGTTTTGCTGACAACGAGTTCAGCTAAAGGTTTGACAGATTCGCGATCGCTGTGCAAAGTTTCGGCAATCAAATGAGTGATGTTGTCAACTCCCAGCGGTAACAAAGCAATCTGATTGACGATAGCTTCATGATTTCGCAGCGTCTCCACAGTCATCATTAAAGGATGAGTGGGACTGACTTCATTATCCCGATAAGCGCCGATTAAAAACAGATATTGTGTCGCTTCATCTGTCATCATCAATTCGATCAGCTTGAGAGTCGCAGAATCTGCCCACTGCAAATCGTCGAGAAAAATCACCAGCGGGTGTTCTGGCTGACAAAATACGCGAATGAAATTTTGAAAGACTAAATTAAAGCGGTTAAAAGATTCTGTCGGCCCCAATTCAGCGACAGGAGATTGAGATCCGACAATTAGTTCAACTTCTGGAATTACATCAATAATAATTTGCCCGTTTTGACCGAAAGAAGTGCGGAGTTTTTCGCGCCAAACTGACAATTGAGCTTCGCTTTCAGTTAACAGTTGCCGCACTAATTCCGAAAAAGCGCTGACAACGGCAGAGTAAGGAATAGTCCGCTTGTACTGGTCAAATTTTCCCCAAATAAAATAGCCGCGCCTGCGGGTAATGGGTTTGTCTAAAATCTTCACCATTGCAGATTTGCCAATGCCGGAATAACCAGCAATCAGCATCATCTCGCTGCGGGATTTATGCTGTCCTCTCGCCAGCACTGACAGGGCACTTTCTTTTTTAGATTTGAGTTCTTTCTTGATGACAGAAATTTGCGATTGATCGAGGCGGTGGGTTCGATTATTTGTTGCTGCTACTCGTTCAAATGCTGCTAAAAGAGTTTCAACTTCTCGCTGTCTGCCGTAAAGTTTTTGAGGGATTTGAAATTTGTCGGAAATATCTTGGCTGCCGAGAGCAAACTCAAAAATAATCCCAGATGTTTGCAACTGAAACAAACAGGATTCCAAATCTGCTTTGAGTCCCCAAGCACTTTGATAGCGATCTTCAGCAGTTTTTGCTAACAATTTCATTAGAATATCTGAAACAGCTTTAGGAATTTCTGGTGAAAGTTCAGCGAGAGGTACTGGCTGTTTGGCGATGTGACAGTGAACTAACTCCATCGGATCGGTAGTGGGAAAAGGGAGCTGTCCTGATAGGATTTCATAGAAGGTGACGCCGAGGGAATAAAAGTCGGTGCGGTAATCGACTACCCGGTTCATTCTGCCGGTTTGTTCCGGCGACATATAGGCTAAAGTGCCTTCTAAAAAATTAGGATTTTTATTGGAAACGTTTTCTTGGTTGGATGCAGTTGAGATGCTAAAATCTATGAGTTTAACTTGTCCGGTAGCGGGATTGAAAACTATATTAGAGGGGTTGATATCTTTATGAATTACGTTTTTGGCGTGAATCTCTCCCAAAGTTTCAGCAACTTTGATGGCTGTGGTCAAAAATCCTAAAGTGGTAAATTTTTGGGAAGCCATAAATATTTTCAAAGATTCGCCGCCAAAATCTTCTAAAATCATTGCCAGACTATTTCTAACCTGCTGCAACTTGTATACTTTAACAACTCCGTCCAGGCAGTTTAAGTTTGCCGTAATGTCATATTCGCGCTTGTATCTATTCAGTTCGTCTGGAGTCGGATAGTCTTCTTTGATAAGTTTGATAATAACAGGTTGGTTGTCTTGCTCGTTGCGGCCGCGGTAAACGAGGGAAGTGCTGCTTTCATAAATGAGAGCGAGAACTGCAACGCCGGGAATTGCCATCATAGTTGGCTTCTCTCAAATTAGGTGTGCTTGGTCAATACTACAGGACTTACTACGCGCGGCGGGCTAGAAACCCGGTTTTTTTGTTGCTAGTCGTTGACAAACCCCAGATTTTTTCGTATGAACCGGGTTTTTGGTAAATCCTATGTTATCCTTCATTATCGCTCAAGAGCTATCTTTTGGGGTGTGTGGGAAGACACGGCTTGACAGTAAAGAGTTGCTGACAAAAGCGCGCTGGGCTTTTGTCAGCTCAGCATTTAGGCGAACACCACCACAAATAAAGGATTTGTGAGGATTTGCTAGGCTATTGGGGGTTTAAATTGGATATTCGGGGCGGTGGCGAGTCGGCCCCACGGATTGTTTGATTGTTTATTGACAGATAATTTAAATGCTGCAACAGGTTATGATGCTCGATCGCGCGGCTGACTCAAAAACAATATCAGCTTTTAGGAGACAGGGCGGTTGAAACGGCCCTGCGAGTCTAACTCTCACCCCAGGAGTGCGGGTTGAGTAACGGGCGCTGAAAATTAGGTTGTTTTATTTTGGTGGTTGAAACTACCGTTTGCATTTAGACTCTCGTCATCTACGGGCTGGCTCGAATAATAACCTTTAATCTGGGAGTGAAAAAATCTGCCTGTAGAATCAGTATCTTGCAGAGATTCCCAAATTTCTGGTTCTACATGGGTGTATTGATAGACTGACCCGCTGCTAAATTGTATTTGCAAAACTTGGTTTTGTTGGTTGTATCTGACATCTTGCACCTGTGGCAAAAACCGGGTTTATGACCGCAAAAACCGCATCACAACCTATATCTCTCGTTCAGAAACCCGGTTTTTAAGAGCTTATTGAAAATAGTGCAAGATGTCAGTTGTATCCGATCGCGCTAGCAATTTGGGAATCTACAGGCATGATAGCAATTGGTTGGGAGCTTGTCGCAATTTTTGGGGATTCAATACTGCCACTGAGTTCGGTGGAATCTGTATTGGCTACGCAAATATCTCCCCCGCTTCTTGTAAAACGCTGCCGGGAAATAGTGGATCAATTAATAGTTTATTGTGAGTTGGCTAAAAAGTCAATAACTACCATATTGCGAAAATTTTGGCAGATATCTAGGTGTGAGGCGCTTCAGGTGCAGCCTCGGCGGCTCGGATTTGTCGGTTTCTTAACGAAACTTGACAATAAATTAAGAATTATTGCCATAAAACAAAGGTAAAATTGTGGGAATTGCGAGTAAAAGCCGAACCAGTAAAAGGGTTTGAGCTTTTTTGTCATCTGTAAGTTTTCAGAAAGTTACTATTTCTAAAGGATTCATCCGGTGAGAAAATCGGAAACAACCTTAAAATTTAGCAGTAATCGCCCGATCGGGCAAATCTCAACCAACACCAGGAAAAATACCTATGAAATTGGCTTATTGGATGTACGCAGGCCCAGCCCACATCGGCACTTTGCGCGTGGCCACTTCCTTCAAAAACGTCCACGCAATCATGCACGCACCGATTGGAGACGACTATTTTAACGTCATGCGCTCGATGTTGGAAAGGGAACGCGACTTTACTCCAGTCACAACCAGCGTCGTTGACAGACACGTACTCGCCCGCGGTTCCCAGGAACGGGTGGTGGACAATATCACCCGCAAAGATAGAGAAGAGCACCCAGATTTAATCGTGCTCACCCCGACTTGCACCTCCAGCATTCTGCAAGAAGACTTGGAAAACTTCGTGGAACGAGCTCAATTGGATGCTAAAGGCGATGTTTTGCTGGCGGATGTTAACCATTATCGAGTCAACGAACTCCAAGCTGCCGATCGCACTTTAGATCAAATCGTGCAATTTTACATTAACAAAGCTCGCAAAAAAGGCGATTTAGTAGAAGCCAAAAGCGAAAAACCATCGGTGAATATTATCGGGATGTCTACGCTGGGTTTTCACAACCAGCACGACTGCACCGAGTTGAAGCGTTTGATGGCAGATTTGGGAATTGAAGTCAACGAAGTTATTCCCGAAGGTGCTTCGGTTCACAACTTAAAAAGACTGCCGCGGGCTTGGTTTAACTTGGTTCCTTATCGGGAATTGGGGATGATGGCCGGGGAGTATTTGCAAAAAGAATTCGGTACGCCGATGGTGGATATTACGCCGATGGGTGTAGTGGAAACGGCGCGCTGTATTCGCAAGATTCAGCAAGTTTTGAATGCTCAAGGTGCGGATGTTGATTATGAAGATTTTATTGACCAACAAACGCGGTTTGTGTCTCAGGCTGCTTGGTTCTCAAGGTCGATCGACTGCCAAAACTTAACCGGCAAAAAAGCCGTCGTATTTGGCGATAACACCCACGCAGCGGCGATGACGAAGATTTTGGCTCGCGAGATGGGAATCCACGTTGTGTGGGCAGGAACCTACTGCAAACACGATGCTGACTGGTTCCGGGAAGAGGTAAAAGGTTATTGTGATGAAGTGCTGGTGACGGAGGATCATGGGGCGATCGGAGATGCGATCGCCAAAGCGGAACCTTCGGCGATTTTCGGCACGCAAATGGAACGCCACGTGGGTAAAAGGCTTGATATTCCGTGCGGTGTGATTGCTGCGCCGATTCACGTCCAAAATTTCCCGATCGGCTACAAGCCATTTTTGGGTTATGAAGGCACAAATCAGTGCGTAGATTTGGTCTACAATTCCTTTACTTTGGGAATGGAAGACCACTTGCTGGAAATCTTCGGCGGCCACGATACTAAGGAAGTAATTACCAAGGGTATTTCGGCAGATTCTGATATGAATTGGACGAAGGATGGACAGGCAGAATTGAATAAAATCCCTGGTTTTGTGCGCGGTAAGGTGAAGCGGAACACTGAGAAGTTTGCGCGCGAGCGGGGGATTGAGAAGATTAATGCTGAGGTGTTGTACGCGGCCAAGGAAGCTGTCGGCGCGTAGTTAGGATTGGGGTGAGGGCATCTGTTGTGGATGCCCTTGCTTATCTATAAAATCTAAGATAAAATGACACAGAATAGTAATCTACTTTGGAGTGGCTATTCATTCAATAATGTTCCTATCCGCCTCACGAAAGAAAGGTGGGAGCATATATTGAAAGAACACCCAGAAATGAAAGATCAATACGAGCGGGTTTTAGAAACTTTAGATAGCCCGGATCTAATTCAAATTGATGACGTTACAGGTGGGTTGCTAGCTCTGCGATTTTATTCCCTAATTCCTGATAGTAGGAAGTTTGTAGTTGTAGTGTATCTGGAAGTAAGTAACTCTGATGGATTTATTACAACAGCTTACCTTAGAAAACAGCCATCATCAAATAAGCGAATAATATGGACACAAAAGTAAAAATTCTGGAAGATTCCACAAATATTACAGGTTTCTACGATCGGGAAGCTGATGTTCTATATCTTTCATTAGGAGAACCACGAGATGCTGTAGCTTTAGATATTAGTGATAGCGTAATTGCCCGTTACAATGAGGATAGTGAAACGATTGTCGGCATTACTATAATGGGTTTGCGACAACGGGTTGAGAAGGAATTAAATCATAAGTTCCACGTTTCACCTCATCAAGATGGTTGGGTTGTAACTGAGGGAGGTGTTGAGTCAGTTGAGAGAGTATTTCCCAGTCAGGAAGCTGCGCTTAAATATGCAGTAGGAATAGCGAAAGCGCAATGGCTTGAGGTAGTAATTTATGGTGATAATGGAGAGGTTGAGGAAGTGATTAATCCTGGTATAGATGCACTTTTGGAGCGTCGAGGTCAGCGGCGCAATTCAGTTGGCGATAAAGTTGAAGGTTTAAAGACTGTTGAGGTTTCCTGAAAGAAATGCGCGATCGCTATTCTAGTGGTAGCTAAAAGGTTCAGCGAAGAATGACAGTTATGAAATCTGCAACCTTTGCTTCTTTTTGACTACTCTACCGGATAGGATCTCCGTCTTTTATCGTAGCTAGAACCGGACAATCAATAGTATTAACCCCTTTCCAGTTAAAGTTATTCTTATCCATAACAGTTGAAGAGGTGACGTACCTTTTTGTACCCTGGTCTAAAAGGTATATACGGTTTTTCAAAAGATGTCCGTTTTCTCCACAACGAACAAGTCTGTTATCATTTGTTATAGATGGTCTGGGTTCAACGGCATCGGTGTCTAAATAATCTCGCTGGTTGGGTACAAACAATCTTCCATATACACTGGGATCTGCGATCTGGCGGCGCTGACCACGGTCAACCCAGAAAATCATACTATTACCCGGATTTCTAATTAGCAGACCGTTTAAATCTGGGCGATTGCGTTGGAATGACTGAGCGTTAACACTTTTATAAAAAGTGCTTTGAGTTGTAGCAAGGAGGAGAACAGACGAGAGGAAAACGAAGGGAAATAACTTGTTCATATTGACAAAGTGAAGTAATAGCTGTTGGCTATAGCAATCCTAAATGATTATACTCGTTACTCGTTACCAGGAAGAGCCTGGTAACGCAGATAGGCGAGGCTCTGCCTCCATTTTCGCAGGCGAGGCAGAGCCTCGCTGACATCGGTTCCCAGGTAGAGCCTGGGAACCAGTTATTGAAAATCATTTAGGATTGCTATATATCAATTCGGTATTGTGGCTGACGCTCCAAATATACCCATTGATAAATTTGGTAAGTAATTTAAGCAACTTGATACTACTTATAATGTCAACTAATCGCAGCTTTGACAAGTCGGAAAAAAGCGGATAAAGTCGAAAAAAAACGGGTTATACTAAAATAGTGTTGTATTCAGATATATTGATGGATAACCAAGATGTCTTAAACTCTATTGATGAGCTAGTGTTTGCCAAGATTGGCAAACACCTCGACACCCTGCAAGTAGCAATCCTCAAGGGAGTCTTTAATAATCGTAAATACGCGCAATTTGCGGAAGAATATCACTGTAGTCAGGGTCATGTAAGGGATGCTAGCTATGAGCTATGGCAGTTACTCTCAAGTGTACTGGGCGCAGACATTAACAAATCAAACTTTCGCGCTACGGTAGAAAGATGGGGAGTAGCAAACTTCTCAAGTATGGGAAGTCCTGTACAAATTGGGCATATTAATTTTGTACAAAAATCCCGCACAAGAATCTGAATCACTTTCGTCAGAACGATCGGAATCAGACAATAAAAGTGATAATGATGTCAAAAAACATCCAAATTATCAAAAACTTTTAGAAGAAGCCGAACGCAAAGCTAAGTTAGAAGCAGTTCCGAAATTGGCAAAACTGGGTTTGAGTGTCGAACAAATTGCAGAATCTTTAGAACTGCCGTTAGCAGAGGTGCATCGGGTAATTCAGAATGGAAAATAGCCATCGAAAAACTGCCCTCCGAGCCTTTAAACTAATTGAGGCGATCGAACTCGCTCCAATCAAGATAAGCTTTGAGAGTGACTGGGACGATCTTCTATCAACGCTGCTATCAGAACGGATGTATCAAATAAAACGTTCATTTTAGATAAACTTCCCGATTCTTTCTTCGCGCATCTCGTAAATAATTGTATCCCAATTAATTACTTCTTCAGTTTTTACTGCTGATGCTTTGACTACTAAGACTCCACCAACATAATGAACCTCACACTCTTCATCCATATTTGCTGGTTGGCTGTTGCCAGTTTCATCGGATGGCGAAGCTACTTCTTGGTTTCTCCGCTGCCATAACAGGAAATCCGCAAACTTGAGGATTTCTTGCAGTTCGATTTCAGAGAAGTTTTTCAGTTTGTCAACAATTTGTTCTTGGATACGCATCACGGCTATTTTTTCCTTGCTTAACACGACCGCTAGATTCAGTTTAACACTCTTGTGGGAGCGATCGCCTTTCTCAAACAGAGAATTAATTGCCAATTTTTTGCAGAGTTGAAGCAAACATAATAATTGGATTTATTGGGTGCGATTAGATGGCGATAGTTTCGGTTCGATTTGCTTGATGCGATCGCGTAAAATCTGCAACTGTCGCTGATTAGCTTGGACTGTATCTGTCAGAGTCTTGAATTCGTCTGGCACTTCTTCTCGGAAGGTTTGTATTTGGTCTTTCTGGCGCTGCAACTGAGTTTCCACCTGTTCGAGTTGTTCGAGTATTTTGGCATTGGTTGCCGCTGCTTGTTCCGTGTCGCGCCGCATAATTTGTTCTTGTACCAGCAGGCGGTAGGCAAACCAGCCAGAAATCCCAATTGCCAGTAAAATGGCGATCGCCAGACCCATGACAAGGGTTTGAAGTAACCCGCGGATTTGATTGACCCGCGCGTAGAGTTCTTCAACGCTAACCTTGAGGTTGAGGTGTTGCTCCTGAAGCATTTCTAGAGAAAGTTCCCGATCCGTGCTGGTTTGAGCGGGGGGGTTAGATTCAGAGGGGGATGGAGTATTCATTTGATCTGCGGGGAAGTAAAGGCTTCAAACTAAATCTAGACTTAGATTCTGAAAATCAATACAGTATGGTTGCTAGAGAGACATCGGTGAATCAATATAAATCGTGGGTTCTGGAACAATGAATCTAAGATTTTGGACAGCTAGTTTTTTGGCAATCGCCTGATTGGCTAACTCCAGAAGTCGCTTGCGTAGTTCTAGCGAGTTTTCACTCGGACTGGTAATGAAAAAGAACACTCGGGCGCGGGTTGCTGAGGCATTCTCGACTTCTTCATACTGTACTCGCGTACTGGCTTTATCAAAACCCCAAAAAAATCGACTTTCCGCCTCGATTGTTTGAGTGACGAGGGCTTGTTCGTCCTTTTTCAGGCATTTGGCAAAGTCCAAACACAGCATCGCCATAATCTTTTTACCCCGGCTCACGTTTTCAATATTTTTGCTAGCCATCGTCGAATTCGGCACGATCATCATTGTATTTTGAGCAACAATCCGAATTTTAGTTGAACGTAAGCCAATGGCTTCTACCCTACCGTAGACATCTTCACCGTAGGGATTAAAGTTAACTCGGATGTATTCTCCACAAATATAAGGGCGATCGAGATATAATTCTAGAGTGCCGAAAAGCCGTCCGAGGGCTTGCTGGGCTGCAAAGGCGATCGCCACACCGCCAATCCCCAAGCTGGCTCCGAGAGTCACCAAATTAATCCGCAGTCCGATGGCAAAAACCACCACAGCCATGAGAACGATCAGAACATAGATCAGAGTCTCAAAAATGAGTACAACTTCATTAACTTTTCCAAACCATCGATGCACTAAACCGATCACCGATCGATGGATGACTTGGTGAGCAATTTTAGATGCAAACCAGCCAATCCCAACCGACAATACTGAATAGACAAAAATACTAATAAAGTTATAAAGATCCTCGTACTTGATGAGTAAAGTCAATCCAATTGCGATCGCCAGAAACGTCCCGGTTAATGAGAGTGATGTCTGAAACGACTCTAGCGCTCGATGGTAAGCAGTCTGACCGTTGATTATGCCGCATGACTCAAGTAGCTGGAGTCCCTGACGAATGAGCTTAAGCAAAAAGCGCCCAGCAAACGGCGAGACAATGACTATCAGGCAAAACAGCCCTAACCTCGCCATCAGTTCCAAGACATATTGAAGTATTTCTGATTCGATTGGTATCACTTCCAACATTGGCTTTCGTAACGCTAACTATAGCAATCCTAGCATCATTTGTGAAATTTATCTCTTACCCCCTCCCGGAGAGTTCGGGGAGGATTGGGGTGGGGTAAAAATTTACAAATCCTGCAAGTATTGCTATATAGTATTAAATATTCATGGGCTGACTGACATCAACAATACTCTCTTTAATGTCAAAATTAATTCCATATTCTTCCAGTCGTTTGATGATATTTTCACGAGCCATCCCCAGCAGACCTTTGCGTAATTCCATAGATGTCTCCGTTGCCCCTAAAATAAAGAAAATGACCTGTGCCTGCGGGTAATATTGACCTGATTCATCGGCGATATCCTGAAATTTAACCTGGGTTAGTTGACGATCTATTCCCAGAATATCACGAGTGCTGTCCAACAAAAGCTGTTGGAGCAGTGCTTTTTCCTCTTCAGATATCGCTCTAAAAAAGGTAAGCGTAACCATCGAAATCAGACGCCGCGCATTGCTCAGATTTTCAATACTAATCTGTGCTAAGTTACTGTTGGGAACCACCATCAAAGTATTTTTCCCAGACAGGCGAATTTTGGTAGAACGCCACCCGATCGACTCAACCCGACCGAGAGTTCGATCGGGCAAATGGATATAATCCCCAACGGTAAAAGGACGATCGATGTAGAGAACAACACTCCAGAGAATTTGCTCGACCACTTTTTGGGAGGCAAAAGCGATCGCAAATCCTCCCACTCCCAAACTGGCGACTAGACCAATCACATTAAATTGATGAGCTTGGGCAAAGCAAAAGACAATAATCAGAACGATGAAAACCTTGGTCAAAAACTTGCCAAGTGTGATCAGTTCAGTATTAATTTTGCTATCATCTTCTAATGCAGTTCCCAGCAAATACCGATCGAAGAGTTCTTCAAAGAGCCTGAATCCTAGCCCGGTGGTACTAAGCGCTAACAGGAAGCTCAAGGGAAATTCCAAGAATACTAGCCAGGATGGTGTGGGAATAGCCAAAACTATCAGATCGATAACCGTGGCAACTACAACCCAAATTAACCAACCCTGAAATGGCTTAATCAGCGTTTGAAAAATATCTTTAGACTCCACCGAATCAAACTGACGAGCAAGCGAATCCAGGATTTTTGGAAGCTTCACATAGGAAATCCCCTTAATCAGGACGATGGTTAACAGAGAAATGATACTCAGCAGCACCATCACAATTGCAGTGCTGGTGGCGGTATCCGGTAACTCGACATTCAAGCCTAACACTGCCAGTGCGCGATCGAACATAGGCTACCTCTAAAACCCAATCAGTTGAGAGCGATTACAGGACAGTCAATCCGCTTACTGCGGGCGAATGCTATTCACTCCTACCAGAATTTGTCCTAACTTCTGTGCGCGCAAGCTATATCTTACATTCCAGAGCAAAGTTTGCATAAGAATTAGGAGGAGCGAGGGCGAGCTCCCTTTTCAAACAAAGTGCGATCATCGCCCTCACTCCTCATTTTGACTATCTTCTTGCTCAACTTGCTCAAAATTCACTTTCTTATAAACATCAGATAGAGGAACTTCTACCTCAAAGAAATTAAACACTAAAGCCGTATCTTCCTCGTCATACTCGCTATACAACCATCTTTTATTCTCAGTTTTAGAATACTGCTCGACCTTAATTTTTGTTTGGTCAATCAGAATGTATTCTCGAAAACTAGGAAGAGTTTTGTAAAAGCTAAACTTGTCACTTCGATCGTAATTCTTAGTAGACTTTGATAAAACTTCCACAATCGCTTGAGGGTTGGTAATCCTGTCTGTGCGATTGTTGCGGTACTCAGGTTCTCCAAAAAATACCATTACGTCGGGATAAGTGTAGAGTCGCACTTTTTGTATCCACGGACGCACATCACCGATGAAGACATCATACTCTTGTTCTGGAAGAGCCAACTTTAAAGCAATGTAAACATTTCCTGTAATTCGATTGTGATTGGTAGATCCGCCTGTCATAGGAATAATTTCTCCGTCGAGATATTCACTTTTGTACTCTGCTGTTTCTTCCATTGCTAAATATTGCTCCTCTGTGAAGAAACGTGGCTCGGTTGTTTGCAAGGTGGTTGTCATTAAAATATTCTCCCAGTAGGATGTTGAACAAATACTTTTTTGAATGCGATCGCTCACTTAAATGATAACGCAGATTCCCAATAAAGCGATCGCCCTTATTCCTCTTTGTTCTCTCCACTCTCATTTTTACGCTCATTCCCCGCATCAAAATCTAATTTTTAATAGACATCTGGCAGCGGCACTTCTACTTGAAATAAATTAAAAACTAGCGCCGCATCCTCCTGATCGTAGTGACGATACGACCACCGCTTGTTTGCCAATCTACAATAAGCTGTTCTGCATTTAAACTGCACAGTCAAAACTTGATAAAGTTCTTGTGGGGTGTCCCGCCCGCACAAAAAATGAAATTTAGATGTCGAACAGCTTACTGTTCTACATAAACCTGAGATTGGTAAATCAGAATATACTCTTGCAATGTTGGAATTGTTTGATAAAATTTAAATTTATCCCTGCGAGCGCAAGTTTTTGTAGAGTTCGATCAAACTTCAATAATCACTTGCGAATTCATCTTACCTCAATATCTAAGATTCCAAATGGGTTCTATACAAAACATTCATGACAAGCTGACGCGCTCGCTTATGTCAAGACATTACCTGAATAGGGTAGAATTAAAAGTATGACACATTCATCCTTAAACCCATTTCCCATCGAAAACCTTGACGATTTGATTCGTCCTTTTATTGTGCCACCAGAACGAAAAATTTCTCTTGCCAAAGACTATGACCCAGCCTACAAAGCCGATCGCCTCAAAAAGTCGAAAGCTAAAGGTCAATTAAAGGAAGGTATTGAGGCATTAGCTAAATATCAGGATGTTCTCTATGCCCAAAACACCCATGCTGTGCTAATCATCTTTCAGGCGATGGATGCGGCTGGTAAAGACAGTACCATCAAGCACGTTATGTCTGGGATTAATCCTCAAGGATGTCAGGTGCACAGCTTTAAAGCTCCATCTGCGGAAGAGTTAAATCATGACTATTTGTGGCGATGTTCTAAGCGTTTACCCGAAAGAGGAAAAATTGGAATTTTTAATCGCTCTTATTACGAAGAAGTTTTAGTAACAAGAGTGCATCCAGAAATCCTAGAGCAGCGACCGCTCCCTGTTAGTATAATTGATAATGATATTTGGAAGCGCCGCTTTGAAGAAATCAACAACTTTGAGAAGCATCTGGTCAATAATGGAACGATCATTCTCAAGTTTTTCCTCAATGTATCTCAAGAGGAGCAGAAAGAACGTTTTCTAGAAAGGATTAATCGCCCTGAAAAGAATTGGAAATTTTCTGTGAATGATGCGAAAGAGCGTGCCTTTTGGGATGACTATATGGCCGTCTATGAGGATATGTTTAATCACACCAGTACAGAATATGCTCCTTGGTATATTATCCCCGCCGATCGCAAATGGTTTACTCGTCTGGTTGTGGCGGGTATCATTTACACGCAGTTAAAGGAACTGAATCTAAAATATCCCGAGGTTAGCAAAGAGCAACATCAGGAACTTTTAAAGGCGAAGGAAATTCTCGATAGCCAGAAATAAGGATGAGAATTGGTTGAGATTAGCCTCAAGATTCACAGTTCTGAGATTTCACAGTCTAACGGTGCGAAGTTAGACTGATTTTACTTTGCTGATTTCTACGCTGCCGTCCTCAAAGACTTGAACCATGAGTTGATAGCCTTCCATTAGTGACATTCCAACTAGAGGTTCTGAATCCGCTTCATCAATTGGAATTGTTAGATACTGTCCATCCCAAAATACAACTGCTTCGTAAATATTAAAAACGCATTCACTACCATTGCCAAGAATAGCACGTCCTCTTCTTTTCCATTTCAGATTTAGCCGCTCTATCAGGTCTGGCGGCAATGAAAGCCAACCGTTAAAGCCTGTATCTACGATCGCATCTTGTGTGTAAATTTTTCCATCAGAGCCACATATCGAAAGCGAGATAATCGCCTCAAAATCTGCGTTAACACTTCCTGAGATCATACAGTTCTCTTTGTTCGTCCACCAAATCGTCGAACGTGGCGAGAACCAACTCGAACAATCCAGATTTGAGCATCTGGATGACGGGTTTCTAGCCTAGTGCAAGCAGCTATTTCACGCGCATCAATTTCAAAGTCTCCAGTTTCAAGGTCGATCGCCACAATCTTCCCGTGATTACCTGCTTCGACTTTTGGGCGTATTTGCGTTTGATAAATTAGATCGCCACGTTGGGCAAATTCTTCTTTGCTATAGCGGGGTTGACGAACTACCATGATTGTGAATTTCCTCGATCCTTATCTCACATTATAACTGACCAGAAACTGCTCCGAACAGAATGCTTTCATTCAAACAAAAATAAGGAGCGTTACATTTCATTAACTCACCCTAAAGCGATCGCTATTCCTGTGATTCGTGATTATTAGGCGATCGCTGACTCCAAGATATTTATGAGCAGAGTGCGTTGCCAACAATTTATCGGCTGAAGGGAACGCACGCTATAGCAAGTTTATTTGTCTTTAGGAACACTTCCGATGAACAACGGAGGGGCCACTTTCATCATATTCCTGCTTAGTAATCCACATTTGTTCAAAAGTCGATAAAGAAGCAAGTATTGAACCACCAATCCAAGTGGAGTATTTTCGATCTGGAGGAGCAATAATTTTGATTTTTATGTTGGGAGGAGCAAGAGCCGATACTTCTTTTTGCATCCGATCAGCTATACCAGGGAACATGGTAGTGCCACCACTCAGGACTATGTTCGCATAGATATCCTTACGAATATCCACATCACATTTCATAATAGATTTATACAGTGTTTCATGAATTCCCGCCGACTCCATACCAATGAATTCTGGCTGGAACAAGGTTTCAGGGCAACGGAAACGTTCATTGCCGATGGTAATCACTTGACCGTCAGGTAATTCGTATGACATTTCACGGGAACTACCCTGTTCTGCTGTTTGCATTTCCTGCTCAAAATCAAGAGCGACATAACATAATTTCTCTTTGATATCTCGCACGATTTCTCGTTCCGCTGTAGTAGTAAAGCTATACCCCTTTTCGGTCATAATTTTCATCAGATAATCCGTCAGATCGCGTCCTGCCAAATCTAGACGGATAGTGGCATAGGGCAACGCGTACCCTTCATAAATGGGAGTTGTGTGGCTAACACCATCGCCACAATCAAGAACGATTCCGGTAGTACGACCACTGGCATAGAGTGATAATACAGGGGCGATCGCAATATATAGAGCCGGGACACGAAACGTCTCGAACATGATCTGAACCATTTTCTCCCGATTGGCTTTCGGGTTTAGAGGTGACTCAGTCAGCAGAACGCGATGTTCCTCTGGAGCAACTCTGAGTTCTTTGTAGAAGGTATGATGCCATATCTTCTCCATATCATCCCAGTTGGTCACAATGCCATGTTCATTGGGATTTTTGAGAGTGAGGATACCTCGCTTGCTTTGGGCTTCCTCCCCAACATAAGAATCTTTTTGCCCCATGCCAACCATCACGCCTTGATGACGTGGCCTGCCGACTATACAGGGAAAAACAGCCCTGGGTGCATCATCCCCAGCAAAACCAGCTTTTATCGTGCCTGAGCCATTGTCAATGACTAGTGCCACTGTATCTTCGTCACCATCTGACATGATTATATTCTGCAAAAACGAGGTTAAATTCAATAACAGACTACAGCCTAGTACATTTTAAAAAAGTAACTATTTTAACGAAAATTCACTGACCTCACCTCAAGTGAAAGCTTTTAGGATTATTTCCTGTAATGACAGAGAGTGGTTTGGATATTACGCGGTCGGCTATTGGTCGCCTCCAATCAGAGTCAGTCTGCTTACCGTCTGTATTCTGCGTCGATAACGTTTCCTGGACAAGCCCAGATTCATCGCATCTAGACTCTTTGCATTTCAGTTTTGTCGTACAAGATGAGAGAGCCGAACTAGATTTTACCATTGATCAAACGGGTCGTCTTAAAACCTGCAAGCTACCACGCTGGGGCAATCCAGAAGGTGCTGAGTTCCATTATGTGGACTTCGGTGGAATTTTAGAAGAAGAGAGCACATTCAGCGGCTACACCATTCCAACTCGTTTATGGGTTGGATGGTACTTTGGCTCTGATCGGTTTGAGTCGGAGGGCGAGTTTTTCGGCGCCACGATTGATGATGCAATTTATCGGTGAAGCTTAACTCATGCATCACTAGCTACATTTTGTATCGTATTCAATCAATTCAATCAGAAAATGAAGCGATCGATCGCCTGTTCACAGTCATAACAGTTGACAAAATAAACGTTCAGAGATTGGGCAAAAAAAGCAAAACAGCGATCGCCCTCAAAGACGAATCAACCATGAAACTGAAGAGGGGACGGGTTACGTTGCCAAAAATGGCGCCTAGGATTACATTGTTACAGGAGCTAGCCTCAGTATTTATAAAAACGGCAAACGCATTCTCGAACAACGAGTAATTCGCTCTCTCTAGTCTTTAAATGCGATCGCGCTATCTTAGTCTGCGAAGGCAGACTTTGTTTTTGTAGTTTGACCTCGAATTCGTATGACGGGCGCTTCGCCACATACGAATTTGAGGTCAACAGGTTTCAACCGCCGAACTTGTGCACTAGCGGTTTGAACCACCGAACGATCTGAAAATAAGAAACCCTCCCCAATAAGGAAAAGGGAAGGTAAAAATAGAGTTAGAAATTTAGGTTTTTGGAAAATTAACAATAGGGAGTTACATCCACGCCACACTCGTCAGCCAAATAACACAGAGCACGAAAGCGAATCCCAACCACTTGCTCGTAAAGCGGATTTAACTTGCAAAGCGGCGGAATGGAAAATAAAGTGCGATCGCCAACTTTGACTTCCCGCTCAAACGGACACTGGCTGGGAATAAACTTGCAGAGAAACCGAGCTAACTTTTGACTTTTAATTGCAGTATTGTCAAGCCACTGTTTCAGCGGATGCAACAAGTCAAAGCGCGGCTTATTGCCGTAAGGTTGAGGATTTGTAGCGACACTAACAGGAGTTTCTTCTTTGCCATGCCATACCCAAATTGGCAGAATTCGATGGGACTGTGTATTCTCAAATACGTTCATATTTCTCTGTTCCTCTTTTACAACGAGGTGCCAAGAACTCTTTGTAGAGCTTATAGGAGATTTTGTCTACAATAAGTACCTACAGCAGCTCGTTTTGCTTTACCGGATGAAACTTCTTGAATTAATGACTCGATCCGAAAAAAGTAGTTCCTGAGTTTTTTTGAAAGACGGTGTGCGATCGCAAAAGTGTCCTCATTGC
This sequence comes from Microcoleus sp. LEGE 07076, assembly GCF_015207455.1. Lineage (GTDB taxonomy): Bacteria > Cyanobacteriota > Cyanobacteriia > Cyanobacteriales > Microcoleaceae > Microcoleus. The sequence goes on along the minus strand of NZ_JADEWV010000053.1, from coordinate 6,130 downwards.
CAGCCCGAGTATGGATCTAGACGGTAGAAACTCTAGACTTTAGGTTCTAGGTTCAACCTTTCGTTGACTCTCCTCGTGCAGTTCATTTATCATTCTGACTCATTGAGGCGAATTATTCCATACGTGAAAATGCGGAATTTTAAATGAAGGTTATAATTGTTTTAAATAATCACGGCGCTGCAAAAAGCCCTGAAACCCAGCGCCAAGTGTAGATTCGTGCGATCGGGCAGAAACTCCTACAATTAGAAATAACCGAGATCACCGCCCTCACAACCCATGAGCAACCCAGAAACCAAAGCTATCACCCGCGAATTGCAAAGCCACGCCGCCATTCTCGGCGGCTTCGTCTCCCTCCTTTGGATGATCGAGATTGTCGATGTATTTTTGTTCCGAGGAGCGCTGAATTCCTACGGAGTCCGCCCCCGCAGCATCGAAGGGCTTGAAGGCATCATATTCATGCCGTTTCTGCACGGCAGTTTTGCTCACTTAGCAGCCAATACCCTCCCGTTTGTGACATTTGGTTGGTTGATAATGCTGCGAGAAATCAGCGACTTTTTTATCGTGAGTGCCGTCACTGTGCTCGTCAGCGGATTGGGAGTTTGGCTGACAGGCGCGCCCAATTCCGTTCACATTGGTGCCAGCGGATTAATCTTTGGTTACTTCGGCTTTTTGCTGCTGCGAGGCTATTTTGAACGCAGCTTTACCTCTATTTTGGTATCTTTAATTGTCGGTTTCTTCTACGGTGGTTTAATTTGGGGAGTTTTGCCGCAGCAGCCGGGAATTTCCTGGCAAGGGCATTTCTTTGGCTTTGTCGGCGGGGTATTAGCAGCTCAACTTTTGGGGCGGCAGAAACGGGAAATAAAAAACTAAAATAATAAGAATTATATCAAATCCGGTAGCATCGGAATGATTAAACCGCGAAGGAAGGACGTACATCTTCTTCTTTCTTTCCTACCCTACCCTTCACCGAACCCCTGCGGGGAATGGGAACGGCTTGGCCGAAAGCGGTTCATTCGAGCTTAGGATCACTAATTAAATAATTTACACATAATTGTGGGATGGGCGGGAGAGCCCGTCCTGGGCGGGACGCCCATCCCACAAGAACAATAAAAATGGTAAGTTATTTAATTCTGATTCCTTACCACCTATTAGTTATACCAACCGCCACAATGCGACCGGGCATTTTCGAGTACCCAAATCATTGCTATTATTACCTCTTCCTGCTGCCTCCTGCCTCCTGCTATGTCATTGTGATACAACCTGATTTGGTATGAATTGTAGCCTGCAACCTAAGCACTTACCGGGGACGACAAAAACGGGAAATTAAAAATTTAAATAAGTTTGTAGTGAGGACTTTAGTCCTCTCTATGTCTTACCGGGGACGACAAAAACGAGAAATTAAAAATTTAAATAAGTTTGTAGTGAGGACTTTAGTCCTCTCTATGTAATTCAACGCGAGCCGGCAAGCACACAGTAAAAATGGAACCGCAACCTAACTGGCTTTGAACTTGCATATCGCCGCCCATCATCAAGCAAAAATGACGGCTAATAGTCAATCCCAAACCCGTGCCGCCGTACTTGCGGGTAGTTGAGGAGTCGCCCTGCATAAAAGCTTGAAATAAATGCTGCATTTTTTCCGCCGGAATCCCAATGCCAGTATCAGCTACGCGGAAAATTATTAAGTCGGAATATTCAGTTATTTCTTGAGTTTTTAAGCTGTGCTGTTTAACTCTTTCAACGGACAGCTTAATCGTGCCGCCTTCCGTAAATTTGCCTGCATTGCTCAGCAGGTTGAGCAATATTTGACGAGTTTTGGTAATGTCAGCATACATCACTCCCAACTCGCTAGCACAATTAACCTCAAACTTATTATAATTTTTATCTACCAATGGTTTGACAGTAGAAACTACCTCGTCAATTAAATTAACCGCGTTGAAAGTTTCTAAGTAAAGTTCCATCCGCCCAGCTTCAATTTTAGAAATATCTAGAATGTCGCTAATTAAAGACAGCAAGTGTTTGCCCGCAGTTTGAATTTTGTGCAAGTCGGGGATAAAATCTTCGTAGCCTAAATCCTGTGCGTCTTCTTCGAGCATATCGCTGTAACCGATGATGGCGTTGAGGGGAGTACGCAATTCGTGGCTCATATTGGCTAAAAAAGCGCTTTTGGCTTGGCTTGCAGCTTGAGCGGTTTGAGCAACTTTTTGGAATTCTTCTGCTAATTTGCGCTGGGTAATGTCTTCAGCAATGCCGACGATGCGGTAAATTTCTCCGGTTTCGTTGCGGACTGGAAAAGCCCGATCGCGCACCCAGCAAACTGAACGTTCCGTTGGCGTAGCCCCCGTGGGGGATCGCACTACCCGATACTCCAGATCGTAATCACCCCGCACTTGTTTGTCAAAAGCAGCCTTGACGCGATCGAGATCCTCCGGGTGAATAGCATTCCAAAAAGCCTCCGGTTCTGACAGCAAACTCTGATAGCTCAAATTCCATATTTTCTCGCAAGCAGGGCTGACATAAACGAGCTGCTTTTGATGGGGTTCTCTAATCCAAAATACCTCATGAATATTTTCAGCCAACTGGCGAAACCGCTGCTCGCTAGCCCGCAACTGCTCCACAGCAGTGTGAAACTCGGTCACGTCTTGAATCAGCGATGCCACACCAATGATGCTGCCATCAGCATCAACCAAAGTAGTATTGTACCACTCGCAAATAATAATTTTCCCGTCCTTTCTAAGATTGTTGTTAATGCTGGTAACTCCTCCTTGATTGGCGAGCAAAGTAATAGATAGTTGCCTGACATACTCCCGATCGCTTTCAGGAACTATTAGATCGACTCCGTGCCGTCCCATTGCTTCCAAGCGATTGTATCCAAAAATTCTTTCGGCTGACAAATTCCAGTCTGCTACTTCAAAGTTTAGATTCCATTCGATCGCCCCCAAAGGAGTTTGGTGAAGATGGAGAGCCAGTTTTTGCTGCGATTGTTTCAGGGAAATAATTAATTGATTTTTGTCGGCGAGCGCAGTTTCCACCCGTTTTTCGAGAGTAGTAAACGAATCTTCCAATTGAGCGGCCATTGTATTAAAAGAGCGAGCCAGAACACCCACCTCATCCTCCCGCTCTACAGAAGCCATCAAGCGGGGATCGATCGCCATCGAGTCCCATTCTCCCCGCGACAAAGCCTCCGCAGCCTTGCTCAGTCGTCGAATCGGCATCGCAATCCACCTCGAAGTCAGACACCCTATAGCCGTCGCCACCACCAAAGCACCGAAACACAGCAACACTGTATGGCGAGTGTTGGCGTTAATCCTTTCCATAAAATCGGCTTCGGGAACCGCCACCACAATCAACCAGTCGAGGCCCCTGCTGTCTGAGAAGGGTGTCACCTGTAGAAATTGCCGTTGTCCGCCGAGAGCAAAATCTAGCTGGTAAGTGCTGTCAATCTTGCTCAAATCGCCAAAGCGCTGTATCAAATAGCGGGCTGTCGATCGAATTAGAACATTTTGGCTGCTGACTGCGGCAATCCGTTTGGGAACGCCGTTGCTGACAATAAATGACGGTTCCGAAGTAGAATTTGCCACCAATTGCCCCGATCTTTCTATAATAAAAGTTTTGCCAGACTTACCAATTTTTAGACTTCCCAAAAATTGATTGATTTGGGAAAGTAGCAAATCTGTACCCACAACTCCAATCAGTTCTCCTCGGTTGCCGTAAACTGGTTGTGCAGCCGTAATCGCCAGTTTGGGAGTGTCAAAATAAGTATAAATTTTACTCCAGGTAGGTTTACGGGCCCGCACCGGAGCTGTGTACCAAGGTCGCAGGCGGGGGTCGTAGTTAGGAGTAGTTTTTAAGAGCTTGGTTGCTTCCCCGAACTCAGAGGGCGCGTAGCTGTAAAAGTTATAGCCAGTAGATTGATTAGAAATCCGAACTTGCAACTTGCCGTTGTCGAGGCGTTCAACTCCCATAAAACTTTTTTGTTCGGAGCCGAATTGAATGTAGCTAATTTTATCAAAGATTTTGATTTGCTTGGAGAAGTAGTTCCGCAAACTAGCGGAATCCTGCACGTTCAAAATGCCGAGACGGATGGCATTGAGATTGAGTTGATTGATTTGGTGTGGCGTTTCGATATAACTGTGAATGTGTTGCTTGATGCGCGATGTCACTTCCGCCCGCAGTTGGGTGGCAACGTCGTTGACGGCTATGCGCCCGTTCCGCAGCGACAGCCACCCCGTCAGCCCTACCGCAGCGAAAGTCTGGAGGGCAAAAGGTACCACAAGGACGATGCGAAGTGGCACTTTGCCCGACATTCTTAAAATCGGATCTGTCAGATATTTAATTGGCATGATCGAGCAGAAATATTACGACTTCACAAAATTTAAGTAAAGTACAACCTGATGAGCGCAGATTTTGAAAGTTGAGATTGTTTGAGTAGGCAAACTGCTGTTAAGAACTCGGAATCTGCTGGTAATTGATTTTTTAACGGCTGCCACTGCCATCTTAGCGCGATTTGGAACTTTGGGAGGGCGATCGAGATGACTCTTCGAGGTGCTCTGGGACGATCGTACTATTTTCCCATTGAAGATTTGAGTTCGGGACAGACTTTTTTCAACCTGGTATGAGAAACCGAGTTTTTTTAGGGTTTGGGCCGGCTACAACGCGTATTTTTGCGAACCCGCTTTCTGGCCTGGTTTCTATCTATTTGTTGATTTCTATTCCTCAAACAGTCCAATTCTCCCGGAACATCTCCGGCTTTGCAAAAAGCATTTTTTTTACAGCGCCTACTACAAATGCGATCGCCCTCGTTCTTGCCAATTCTCTGCCCCTCTCTGCTTCTCTCGCTCTCCCATCAAAAATCACAGACAATACCTGATGGCGGTAGCTTCCACAACCAGCTACTTTTGATAGAGCGCAACTTAATTCCGGCTGGATACAATCAGCATAGTAGGATGCAGCTAGCGGAGGCACGGATGATGAATGCAGTTATGGCTAATCTTGGTACTGTTGTGGGACTGAGTTCAATTTTTATCGGTTTCACCCCGGCGGTTCTCGCCCAACAAAGACTCCAACCAGCGCCCCAAAATTCGGAAACGACTTTATCTGGGGATTCCCTCAGAAGTGTGGAGGACAGAACCGTAGACTCGGACTACCAAAACTTGATTGGCGAATCAGAAACGGGGGCTAATTCTGCTAGAAGGGAACGCAGTTTGGGAGATACATTTCGCCTCAAAATTGGCCCGGAATTGGAATTTATCACTACTCCTTCCGATGCCGGGAGGCAAGGAAATCCTTTGCCGATCAAACCCAGCGACAGCGGCACAGAAGCGGGAGTTCAGCTTCAGCTAGGACTTTAGCCATTTTAAATAAATTGATTGATGTCGATCGAGCGATCGCCGAACTCTATTTTTGGGGCTGGGATATCTTGTGACTGCGATCGCCTTTTTTTCTGAGTTTGATCACAAGTTTCTTGCGCTTTCCATCACACCGCATCCCCGATTCTCAACAGATAATTGGGACTATTAAACTTCTGATTCAGTCCGATCGGCTACATATCTTTACAATAGCGCGCGAAACTGGCGGTGAAGGTGATGGGAAAGGCTCAATTGATCGATTATTTGCGGGGGGAGTTGGCGATCTCGAATTGTGCGATCGCCGTTGCTCTCAGACACGGGGAACAAGATGCCAGCCAACTGCCGATGGTTCTGTGGCAGTACGGGTTAATTTCGCTGGAACAGTTAAACACGATTTTTGACTGGCTGCAAGCTCAATCGGCTTAGCAAGTTAAAATTGAGAGTTGAAAAGATTGATATCAGATTGCCGATTGCAGATTTTTGATACATAAAGCTTGCACAAACGGGCGTTGAAAAAAAGTATGGGGTTGAGTGTTCAGGTTGAGGGTCTGTTTGATTTTTTCCTTTGGGAAAAACACAAGTATGCGGTAGGGACACAGTGATGTGTCCCTATTTTCTGAATTTTCCGATCAAATAAGCCCCAGTAACTTTTTGGTTGCTGGGGCTTATTTGATTAAATTTGGTGGCGGGAAGTGGATTTGAACCACTGACCTTCGGGTTATGAGCCCGACGAGCTACCAGGCTGCTCTATCCCGCGTCGCTTTGTCTCTCTTTCTAATATAAAC
>NZ_JADEWV010000373.1 GCF_015207455.1 Microcoleus sp. LEGE 07076 | reverse complement strand
ATTCAACATTATAAACCCGGTGATGTAGCAATTTCCATGTCTTTTGCCGATCGCCCTGTCACTACCCAAAATATCTCCATTTCTAACAGTTTATCTCTACTTGGCCAGTGTAAAGATCCAAAACGGGCGATCGCCAACAAACACCCAGGAACCTCTTTGATTCTACTCCTAGAGCGCATCCAAAACACTATCCAAAAAGAACGTGCCCGCAACAATTTAAAGCCAGTCGTAGTAACCATCGCCATTCAAGATGATGAGCCGGGCCCAAACCAACCCAATCCGAAAGACATTAAGCGCATTAAAAGCGTTGTCCACAACATTACTGAAAACAATGGGGCGCTCGCCTTCATGGTTGAAGACGAAACCCTCAAAAACCAGCTAGAGACTAATTTAACATCCGAAGGCAAGGTGCAAATTTGCGATTTCAAAGACATTTCTAACTGCGTCAGTTTAGCCTTGGAAACCGCTCGTAAACCGGGTTCTCGATAGGAGCCTAGAAACCGGGTTTTTACCAAAATACTTCGTTGTAGCCAGCAGATTCGTCAAACCCCCGGTTTCTGCCCCTCCAATGTGACCAAAGAAACCGGGTTTTTACCAAAATATTTTGTTGCATCCCGCAGATTCAATAAAAAACCCGGTTTCTGACCCCCGTGCATCCAGGACTAAGTAACTTCCTCAAAAATCCGCATAACTCCTCACAAATTAAACGATTAAACATTGTCAGCAAAATCAAAGGAAAGACCATGAATTCAAATCAACCGCAGAATAACGATCGTAATCAAATTCAACTTCATATCTGGCAAATAGTCGATCGCTGGCGGCAATTTCCCCAAGAAGCAGTTAAACGCCTCCCCAGAGGATTGCGGGCAAATGTCAGCGAAAGAGTTGCCAACTCAGCAGAAACTCGGATTGCCGAAGCCCGCATTCAAGACATGAATCCCATAGTCTCCCGGCAATCTTCACCGACTACCAAACAAGCCACAAAATTTGTGGTAGTAGTAATAGGTGCGCTTACCTTCAGTGCGGGAACGCAAGTGCTAACTTCGCGTTTGGGCCCGGCTGCTTTACCTGCTGCAATGGGAGGCGGTGCATTGGCTAGTTTTTTAGTAGACGATCGCGCTACTAAAGTATTTACAAATATGCGAATTGCTCACGGTACAAAACAGGAAATTAGCGCGATCGCCCAGCAAGGACAATCTCCTGTTAATGAATTAGACGAACTGTTTTACCGCACTCAAAAGGCACTGATCCAACAAGTCGAAGGCAAAAATCTACAGCAACAGTTGGCTATCGATGCCATTTTAGCAGGAACGCTGAGTGCGGCGGAATTTTCAACAGCGCTGTGGATTGTAGTCCAAATGGGCCTGCCGGGGGGGATTTTAATAGAAGCGATCGCCGCCAGTTTGCCTGTTACTATTGTTTGGTTGGCCGCTGCTTTTCAGAGCGATCGTTTTGAGTTACCAGAACAGTATGCCCGTTTAATTGAAAAGTATTTGGGCTGTGTTTTCCCCCGCGAAGGAATGCCAGAAGCGGAAGTTGAAAAACTCCTGGCTGATAAAGAAAGCCAAGAAGCATCTTTGGACTATTTAATGAAATACATTGCTGAGGGGGATAGCAATGGACGGCTGAAGAATATGGCGATGGCGGAAGCGGACTATGATATTAGCATGGGTCGCGATCGCAAAAAAGAGTTGGAACTGGAGCGCGATCAGGCGATCGAACAGCGGTTATTTCAATCTCGCGCCGACAAAACCGATCTGGACAACGCCTTTGTTGCGCCAGACATTGAAATGATTGGTGCGCCTCACGAAATCAAAGACAAGCAGCAAAAGGTCGATCGAATGCGGCAGCAGTGGGTGCAGCAGAAAAGCGCTGAGTTAGAAGAGATTTTAGGGCAAGATTTGAAGATAATCGCCCACCGTTACGGAACCCAAATTAAACAATGTGAGGAGGACATCATGGCGGCGCAGCAGCGTTATGACGAAGCCTACCGCAACTGGAAGGAGAGCCATGAGGACTTTGGGGGCGACTTGGGCGACGCGGCTTAAGAGAATCGGGATTGGGTGAGGTGGGGGGTGTTCTCTTGGTATAATTGAGAGCATCCCTTTTTTGCTGAACCCGATCGCCCATGCACGAACTCGATCGCCTCCTCCAAGAACTTGTATCCCAAGCCCAATCATATCCCAAAGATACCGATCCAAAAAAGCGCAAAATTAGACCGCTGTTGTGGGAGATTATGTTTCCTGGATCGAGCTTACGACGTGAGAAAAAAACGACAGATGATGATGAAAAATCACAAGCTATATATGGTGAGGCAAAACGCCGATTAGCAGGTCTCAAAAAATGGTGTCGTGACAAACATGGGGCAATGTTAGCAAGTGATTTTGAGCAAGATTGGAATGATGTTATGGGAGATGTGCTAGAAGAAGTTCTGACAAAAATTGATATTTATAAAAGAGGAGTAGATTTCGAGCTATTTAAAGAATGGCAGAAATTTTCTAAGATATCAGCATCAGAGCGAACTCCAGAATTTTATTCAGAGTTTCAAAAAGAAGTAGAAAAATTTCGCCGTCGCTTTGAACAAAGACGCAAAAACAAGAAGACTAAAACCTATACGTCAGAAAAATCTCAAAGCCTAGCTCAATCCTGTGAAAAATTATGCCAAAATATTCAAAAAACTGAAGTTGATTTAGGACAAATCTGGAATATTTTTTGCGATGAAGTGCAGCAGCTTTACCGTCCCCTAAAATTTTGGAACTGGTTTGCTTTTTATGTAAAATCTCGCTTTATAGATTTTATTCGAGATCGAGTAAAAGAAATTTCAACGGCAGAACCTTCGGGGTCTAAGCATAATCAAAGATTGATTTATGCAAAAGCAGTAATAATTTTTGCCTTTGATATTCTGCTCCAAATTTGGTTATATCAAATCGCATCAATGATGCAGGAATACGAGAGGAAATTAAAGCAAATTCAGACTATGGAATGGATCGATCGAGATCCAGATGGCATTTTCAGGGGCGAGCATATTAGAAATTTTCCTGATGTTAACTTTCGCGCGATCGCCATTTTAAAGTTTAAACAGGCTAGCCTAAAAGAAATTCAAGAACATTTTGGTAATCGAGTTAATGCTCAGACAACAATTAGTCCTTTTTACACCCGTACCTGCTCTTATTTCAAGCCAATTATTGAAGATTGGAGTTTAGACTAAGCACAAATTTACTCAGCGTTAGCTGAGTAGAAATTATGGTGAATTTAGAGAGAGCTGACCAGGTTAACTAATGGATTTTGACGAGTTTTGGAACCTACCTTTACCCTTTTT
>NZ_JADEWV010000372.1 GCF_015207455.1 Microcoleus sp. LEGE 07076 | reverse complement strand
GGTTCAAACCCTATAAAAAAGATGATTGCCATCCAATCTCCTGCAAACTCTATCGAATTATCCATCAACTTAACTGACGACCAATTTTTTCAGCTTTGTCAGAACAACCGCGATTATCAATTTGAACGTACAGCATCAGGGGAATTAATTATTATGTCACCAACAGGCAGTGAAACTAGCATACGTAATGCCGATTTAACATCTCAACTCCGAGTCTGGAACCGTCAAACTAAACTGGGAGTTGTATTCGACTCTTCTGGAGGCTTTAAACTTCCCAATGGGGCCGATCGCTCTCCTGATGCCTCTTGGGTCAAAAAAGAACGCTGGGATGCTTTAACACCGGAACAAAAAGACAGTTTTGCTCCTTTGTGTCCAGATTTTGTGGTCGAGTTGCGCTCGAAGACTGATTCGTTGAAAAAGCTGCCAGAGAAAATGCAAGAATATATAGATAACGGTGCGAGATTGGGTTGGTTAATTGACAGGCAAAATCGGCGGGTAGAAATTTATCGCCCCAGTCAAAGTGTGGAAATTCTCCAAAATCCTGCCACTGTGTCGGGGGAAGATATACTGCCTGGTTTTGTATTAGATTTAGCAGAAATTATGTAGTCAGTGGCAGCATAACTCGGTTTTACTCCCAAAGTGGCGATCGCACCTTCATTTTTCGCCAACAAAGCCGCCGACTTCCAAGTCCTGAAAAACTCCTGTTTCCAATCCAGCCATCCGCCAAGAAAAAACCCACCACTGCATCTCCACCCTAACGGAGGGCTGTTAACCAAGCTGACCATTATCTTGAGGAATAACTCAAGGACGAGGGGCTATTCCCTTTGGTCTATTTTAAAGATTTGGTATTTTGCTCGATTAACTTTTCTCAAGACAGATGTCAAGCTGTACAATACCCAAAAGGGTAAAAAAGAAAGGTAGCAAAAATGAGTTGGACCTGCGACGGCGTACCCAAAAATAGTCGAGAATCATATAACGTTAGTGGCCCCCACCCACCCTATGACAACGACGGGCTAATCTGCATGAGCTGTGGCTTACCGAAAGAGGCTATGGTTGATCAGCCTCCAGAACCACGGCTACCAATCAAACCAATTCTGATGGCTTTAGCAGGAGTATTAGTCTTAGGCGGTGGCGGATTTGGCTTGTACAAAGCGTTGTCAGGCGGTAGTTCCGGGCCAACGGGTGGAGGCACACCTTCTTCTAGTCCCACCACAACTGCTGTTTCACCGGGGGAATTCCTCAGTTCTAAAGCAGTCAGCGCCCCGCTAATTAGTCAAGGAGAAAAAATCCTGCTAGCAGGCGGCAAAGCTGATGCTGAAAAACAAGCTGGGGCGGCGGCATTTGTAGGCAAAAATTGGGATGAGGCGATCGCCAAATATGAAGCAGCTACCAAAACCGACCCCAACGACCCGGAAACTAAAATTTACCTCAACAATGCAGCGGCTCAAAAAACAGGAAATCCCCTGACAATCGCCGTCGTAGTTCCCATCGGTGCCAGCGCTGATGCAGCCAAAGAAGTCCTCAGAGGAGCTGCTTTATATCAAGATCAATTTAACAAAAGTCCAACGGTTCCCGGTCGGTTATTAGAAATTGTAATTGTTAATGACGAAGTTGGCAAAACTGTGTCGATCGCCCAAGACTTAGTTAACTCTCCCAACGTATTGGGAGTTTTGGGACACGGCATTGACAGCAGTTCTCAAGACGCGATCAAAACCTATGAAACCGCAGGATTAGCAGCCATTTCGCCTGTCAGTTCCAGCGTGTCGATCGACGCTGCCAACAAAGCCACCTTGAAATTGACAAAGCTGTTGGAAAAAACCGACGAAATGCTAAAAGTTTACCTCCAAAAAGTTGGGGAAACTGTCGCCAATTATGCTAACAAAAATCACTCCCCCGGCGCGATCGCCATTTTCTACAACTCCGACAGCGTTTACAGCAAGCAACTCAAGGAACTATTAGTTGTCGAAGTGCCAAAAGCTAGCGGCAAAATTGTCCAAGAAGTAGACATCAAAGCTGGTGCAACTTTTGATGCCAAATCTGCTGTCGCTGATGCGAGCAAGGCCGGAGCAAATGTGGTATTTATGGCGATGAGTAAAGACCAAGTAGAACAGGCGATCGCGATCGCGATCGCCAACAAAGATACATCCCCACCTTTAGCCTTAATGGGAGGCAGCGAACTTTACAATCCTACTACTTTAATCAAGGGAGGAGATGCTATCAAAGATTTAGTGCTAGCAGTTCCTTGGAGGTGGGAAAAAGACGATCCTTTTTCCAAACAAGCCTCCGAAATTTGGAAAGGACGAGTCAGTTGGCGAACTGCAACTGCCTTCGATGCCACCCAAGCTTTAACAGCCGCCATCACCAGCAATCCTACCCGCGAGGGAACAGTCAAATTCCTCACCGCAGGAACTTTGATATCGGGAACTGCCAAGGAATTTGACCTGTTAAAAGAAATTCCGTTAGTCAAAGCTGTCGAAGGTAAAGACGGCCCTCCGGGGTCGAAATATCAGTTCGATGCTATTAAATAGTTTGCCAACCAAGTTAAAACTACTATAGGTCGATCGGTGATTAGAACTCAACGCCCGCTGTGGCAACATCCTTTATTTCAAAGACCGTTAATCGTGCTGTGCTTCTGTTTAATTGCCGCAGCACTGTTTGGTCTATTCGGGTTTGGCAGACCAAATATTGCAGTGGCGATCGCCCTCGATCTCAGCAGCAGCACCTACCAGCCCCAAGCCTTCAATGCTCCCGGCACAATTATGCAGCAAGAAGTAGCAGCAGTCAAAGCCTATTTAGATGTAAATTCTAAATTACCAAGCAACCCAAATACCATTCAAGTGTTTGGCATTGGCGGCGGCAAAGCTCCAGCATTAACCACTAACTTTAGCGCCGATACCAAAAAAGTAGAAGCAGAATTAGGTCGAGCTCTGCAAGACCCCAACCTGCCTAAATCTCTCCAACCAGAACCACCCCAAGACAGCCTAGATGTTCCCATCCGGGAGGCATTAAATGCTTTTAAAACCGTGCCGAATAGCTGTCGCGAAATTGTGATTGTGAGCGATGCTGGAATTGAACTGGCTCCGCAAACCGTCACTGAAGCCACCGCTCAAAAAGTTAAGATTAATGGCATTACCTTCGGGGGAAAAAGTTTCGAGCCGCTCAAACAAGCTACTCTACAAACAGGAGGAATTTATATTTCCGGTGCCGATGTCAATCTCAATACTTCATTTACTGAAAAAATATTTCCCAAACTCAATAGTAACATCAAATGGGTAATCTTTTGGTTGGGTGCTGCTTGGATTGCCTTGATGTGGACGCTGACGATGCC
>NZ_JADEWV010000052.1 GCF_015207455.1 Microcoleus sp. LEGE 07076 | reverse complement strand
TAAAGCATACAGCAGACCCACTCAGTTTTCGCTCAGATGCAAAATAGGTTGCCTAGATTGAGCGAAAATATGGGCTAGGATGGCGGAAAGTGGTAGAATACTTCGGAGAGCTTAATTCAAATCCTGTCATCCCGATTTTCATTCCTAAATTGGATATTCGATCGCCAGTAAGTTTGCTTTGGTTTTGTTTTGGGCGGTGTCAACGCAGCTTTCTGCCCAATTTCTGCCAATTCCCCATTACCTTAACTTTTCTGGGGTACTCTTATTACCATAGGTAGCCTCTGAGGATTTATCTAAGGATTTATTTGACCTATGGTTGAATAAATCGTCCTGCTGTCTATACTTTTGGTGAGCTCAAATTGTCGATCGGGCAGTTAATTCCCTTGACCCCAAAAATCAACTGTTGCCGCTATTTGGGCAAAGCCATGTAGAGAATCAGGTGTCAAGAATTAGAACATCTGTAGAGACTAGAAAGCAAGTTTGAATATTCTGCTTTTGTTGAGATTCGAGGCTCTCCTTGGTTTATTATGATGGATACGGTATCAGACACAACTGTTCGCGATGCTGTGATGCCTTTGGAGTCAGGATATGCGGTTTGTTTATCACCACAAACTCAGGAGAGCCAGATTCGAGACTGTGTTTGATTTTATGTAGTCGATCGATGCTGAGAAATTGCACCACGGTTTGAAACTAGAGGCAAATAAAAACACAACAATAATTGTTAACGACCAGTTAATCAATATTTACACGTTGAGGTAGATGTATTAATAGCGGAATAAGTTTATGATGAAGCTGTAAGCTGTTGCAGCATTGAAATTTTATCTAAGAAACAAAAAAATACTGAGTGGGGTGTCCCCCCGCCCTGAATATGCAATGTGTATTTGTGCCACAGCTGATCTCTAACCGTTGTCAACTTTATCCAAAAATCGGAGGATATTTTAGTGCAAAGAAGTAGCAAAGCCTTCGGTTCCTGCTCTCGCTGCGAAACGGTACCCGAAAAAATAGTGGGGAGCGGAGGCTTATACCTGTGGTTTCCAGTATCGCACACGCTGAACAAGGTTATTTCTGCACTCACCACAGCAAAACTTCAATTCCAGCTTTTAGAAGAGAGCAAGTGTTTGTACGTTACCCTTGAGGGAATAGCCAAAGAAAACTTTAGCGCCCTAGCCTCATCGAAGCTGACAAATCAAGAGTTGAAAGATACAAAAGTTTTGTGGATGCGCGAAGTTGAACAGCCGAAATTTAGCGATTTTTATCGCAGCACTTCCTTAGACTCTTTTCTTAACTTCAGCAAGTCTGATTGGCTGTTAGATTTGTTGTACGAAGAACGAATTACTACGCATTTTCAGCCCATTGTTTATACGTCAGATACTTCTAAAATTTTCGCCCACGAAGCCCTACTCCGAGGAATTGACGAAGAGGGAAACTTAATTCCTCCGGGTAAGATTTTTGGCCAAGCTGAATCGGCCGGTATAATTTTTCAACTCGATGCTTTAGCCCGCACTCGCGCTATCCGCGAAGCCAAAGTGCACGAACTCAAAGAACTACTTTTTATTAATTTTTCTCCGACTGCTGTTTACGATCCCGCTACGTGCCTGCGAATGACTGTGCAGGCTATTGATGAATCTGGAATTTCTCACAGCAATATTGTTTTTGAAGTATCGGAATCTCAGCATCCTCCTGATATGGAGCACTTGATTAAAATTCTGAGGTTTTACCGAGAAGCGGGATTTTTAATTGCCCTGGACGATTTTGGCAGCGGTTCTTCTAATTTAAATTTGATGCACCAGTTGCGGCCGGATTTTCTGAAGTTGGATATGCAATTAATTCGGAACGTTCATCAAGATTTTTATAAGGCACTAATTACTGAAAAAATGTTAGAAGTTGCCGCTCAATTAGATATTAAAACTGTTGCTGAAGGTGTGGAAACTGTGGAGGAATTGGAGTGGGTTCGACAGCGGGGAGCGGATTTTGTTCAAGGTTATTTGATTGCTAAGCCTTGTTCTCCACCGATCGCAGTTACCAGCTATATTGGTGGTGGTGAACCTGTTTTTGTGTCTGCTTAAAACGTTCGCAGTTGCGGGAAAGCGCAACTGCGAACGAGTCTTTTAAACGCTCAAATTACGGAGCAAAAAGCTTTCTAGAGATTCCATTCTCATGCCGTAGATAGACTCCAAATTTTGCACTTCTTCGGAAGTGCAAAAAAATTCGTTACCCAACAATACCCGCAAAGTTCCTAAGTCTTTTTGAGCTTGAGGATTCAACAAACCCAAGGCATTTCGTAAGCCGTCAAACACAACCAAGGGCGGGTTAATTACCACAGGTTCGCGATTGAACAAGCGTCCGAAAATTCGGGCAATATCGTCTCTGGTCAGAACATCGGGGCCGCCGACTGCTAAAATTTGGTTGCGCGCGCCTTCGACTGTTGGCGAGTTTGCGGCAATCTTTGCTAAGTCGTCGGTACTCACAACTGAGGTGCGGTTTTTGCCATCGCCAATCAGCAGATAAATTCCGGTTTCTCGAAATCTTTCGGCGAGTGGCAGCAGGCTGGAAGCAAAACCGGCGGGCCGCAAAATGGTATAGTTTAATCCGCTGTTTTGCAGGTATTTTTCGACTTCTCGTTTGGCTTTGAATACTGCGGAATCTTCGTATCCGCGATCGACTCCCAGTACAGAAAGAAATACAAAGTGCTGTACTCCTGTTTCTTTGGCACAGTCGATTAGTTCTATGTTAGCGCGGTAGTGTACTGCTTGAACGTCGCCGCCAGTGCCGTGGGTGCTGATGATGTACTGCACTCCTTGGCAAGCTTTTTTAATATCTTTGTCTTGTTTTAAGTCGCCGATAAAAATATCTGCGCCTCGGTTTTCTAGTTCCGAGTAGCGAGATGCGAGGCGAACAAAGGCGCGAACAGGCTTGTCTTGCTGTCTAATTTGTCGTACTATTCGGCGGCCTAGTGCGCCTGTTGCTCCGGTTACTAAGAACATGATTTTTAGATGTTGGTTGTTATCTAGATTTTGTACCTTTGTTTAGAACAGGCTGTCCGGCCTGTTCCACAAAGAGTGAATTTTCTTGTGGGGAGTAGGGGTTTGGCATCCTGCCCGCCCATAAAAGAATTGTTGAGAATAGTGCAAGATGTCAGTTGTTATTAACCTTATAACTTATAAATCAAATTTCGACAATTACGGGGGTGTGGTCGCTGGGTTTAATCAATTTTCGGGGAGCAATATCTATTGTACAGTTTTTTGCTTTTTCGTACAGGGAAGCGCTGAGATAATGGTGGTCGATTCTCCAACCGTTGTTGCGGGGAAATGCGGCGGCGCGATAGTCCCACCAGCTATAATGGCCGCCTTCTGATGTGAATTTGCGGAAGGGGTCGCTCAGTCCTAATTCTATGATTTCTGTTAATGCGAGGCGTTCGGCTACTGATAGGCCAACTGAGTTTGCAGCAGCTTTGGGATTGTGGATATCTCGATCGTCCGGTACGATGTTGAAGTCGCCGCAAATGCACAGGTTGGGCAAGTTGTCTAGTGCTATTTTGAGGTATTCTTGGAGCAGTTTGAGCCAATGCAGCTTGTATTCATATTTCTCGCTGCCGACTTCGGAACCGTTGGGAACGTAGACGGAGATGATGCAAATATCGTCTATAACCCCGGCGATGAGGCGCTTTTGTTCGTCGAAGCTGCCGACGGTTTCGGGGCCGAGAAGGGGGGAAAATCCGGTGCTGATTTGTGACATGGGCGACCGGCTAAAAATAGCTACGCCGTTGTAGGATTTTTGACCAGAAATGTAACAGTTGTAGCCGAGATTGGTGAAGGGTTCTAGGGGGAAGTCTTTGTCTGTGACTTTGGTTTCTTGCAAGCAGAGAACGTCTGGGGAGTTGGTTTGCAACCAGTTGGTAACGTGTTCGATGCGGGTGCGGATTGAGTTGACATTCCAGGTGGCGATTTTCATTAATAAGGTGAGGTGAGAGAGAGAGCTATCGCACCTATTTTAACCTATTTTATTCACTGTCAAGTTACTTGATTTGATGGCGTTGCTGATTTACGGTATGAAAGACTAAATATGCCAATCATAGAAACCAGTACCCAGTACCCACAAAGCTTCTGGACTTTAAACTTATTTTTTTTATACCCTGATTAAGCAACGCCTTGATTTATCATGGGGAGAACAGCCAGTATTTTTAGAAATAAACAGGCGACAGTTTAAATGTAAAAAATGTGGCAAACCATTGGGAGAAAAATTGGACTTTGTGAACAACCGAAGAACTTAGACAAAACGACTGGCAAATACAACAATCAAGTCAGTTTTGTCGAGTGATATTCACAGTGTAGCAAAACAAGGAGTAGTCACAACAGAAGAAATAGAAAGAATGTTGTCAGATGCTTCAGAAAAATTATCATTAAAACCATCAAATTTAAAAAAACTAGGAATTGATGAAATATATTTAATCAAAGGTCAAGGAAATTACAGTGCCGTATTAATCGATTTAGAAACATCTAAATTAATTACAATTGTCAAAGGAAGAACACAAACTGAAATCGAGCCAGTCCTAAATTCATGGGGTTCAGAGGTTTTAGAAGCAATAGAAGAAGTAAGTATAGATTTGTGGAAAGGTTACAAAAGCCTAGTACAAAAACTTATGCCAAATGCTCAAGTAGTAGCGGATAGATTTCATGTAATGGTACAAGTCAACAAGGAGTTAGATGCACAAAGAAAGCGCGAAAGAAGGCAAGTAATAGATTTAAGGGAAAAATCAAAACAGTCCAAAAAAGCAGTAGAATGTCAAGAAATATTAGAGGTAATAAACGAAAGTAAATATTCATTATTAAAGAATAAAGATAATTTAAATGAGGAGCAAAACATCAAATTAATGCAGGTTAAAAAAACTGTTTCCCAATCTGGCAGAAATGCATAAATTAAAGAAAGATTTCGACAAGTATTTGAAAATAAAAAAACAAATTGGTTGAGGGGATTGTTGAGAATTGGGATCTGGCAAAAAAGAGCCAAACAATATTTTCCAGATACTGTGAAGACTATTACTAATTGGTTTGATGAGATAATTGCTTACTTTGATAATAGGACAACAAGTGGTATTGTTGAAGGTATTAACAACAAACTTAAGTTAATAAAACGTTCTGCCTATGGCTTTAGGAATTTTGAAAACTACAAAAATAGAGGTTTGCTCTCCTGGGCATTTTAAGTGTTAGTTTAGCATACCAAGTAAGGAAGAACCGTAAAAATCCTTACTTTATAGGAACCAGATAGGGAAATTTGGATGAATTTTAAGTTGAGGATAAATCAAAATGAACAATGACATTTTGCCAGAAACAATGGTGGAACGAAAGGTAACTTATACGCTTGAAATTAATGGTAAGTTTATTATTGAAAATATTCCTGCTAGAGTGTGTTTGGAAACGGGAGAGCGATTTTTTTTGCCTGAGACTGTGGAACGGTTACAGAAGGTGATTTGGGAAGATATAAAGCCTACTAGGGTGATTTAAACACCTGTTTTTGAGTTTGTTTAGCGGTTGGTTAAATTTAAGTTAAAGTTGATGGGAGTTAACGCTTAATGTCTAGGTATCTTTGCGGATCCGATCGCCCAAGACTGATGACACTATGGTATTATTATTTGAGAGTTTTACGGCAAGTATCGCAAAGATTCCCAAACCCGGACAGCTTCTCGGGCGCTAATATTGCTACAATTAGATAACTCTGGAGGCGCGGTATCTAAGAAAAGACGAGAACCCGCACCAGTAAATCTGTAAAATGGGCCTTTTCCCATCCAATTTCCTGTTAAAGTAGGACCAGACAATCTAGGGTTTTTACGATACTTTAACACTGCGCTTTTGCCCAATATTGAATTGTTGACTGGATAACTTCGTTCTAAGTCAGTCGATGGCATATCGCCAATACCGCCACCTGTGGATTCAATAGCAAAGCAAGAGTTATTGGGGTTGCGATAGATAATTGCGTAGTTAGGGCAAAAACGGCGGACTCCCGAAGGACAAGGTTTAACTTGAACGCTAGCGACCTGAAATCCATCGGGAACATAGCTAGGAATGGCAACTTTAGTTCCGAGAGACTTAAGCTGATTTGTTTGTTTGTCAGATAGCTGAGTATTGGCTAGGAATTGTCGTTGATTTGGCGATCGCTGGGCCGTTACAGATTGTATGCTGGTGGCGGCTAGGATTGCTGCGATGATGGTGATGATTCTGGGCGATCGCATTTTCATGAGTTTTCTTGATCTTTGGTAGGGATTTTTGCCAGATTACGAACAGCCTTCTATATACTCTACTTCAGGAAGCCTCCCTGAACGAAAGCGAGTTACACGATTTTTGCTAGTCTCAAAAATAATCCGGTAGTTTTTGTCAGCCGCATCTTTAGGTACAAAAGTTAAATATTTGCCATTTTGAGGTGGACTGCCAACATAAGGATGTGGAGTTACTTTTATTTGCCCTGGATACAGCTTAATAATTTGTTGTTGGGTATTCCCAATTTTAGCTCCTGCGATCGTGGTCGTGCGATCGTTGTTAATATCTACTCTGGCAATACGATCCTTTGCTACCATAAAGGAAATTCCTTTTGGCGCTCCTTGTGGGCGAACATAGGAACACTGATATTCGTCCATACCCCCACTCCCACTTTTAATTAATTTAATTCCAGCAGAGCGTGAGGCTTCATCAACGGTCATTCCTACTCGGATCGGTCCTATGCCATTAATTGCTAATTTCGATCGCTCTGTGAGTTGCACTTGAGCGCTGACTGATGTTACCCAAACCGCAAAAATGATAATTGTGCCAATTAGTAACGTCACAAACTTAGTTGAAATGTTTAATTTTAGCATCGATCGCTATGCCTCGTTTATCTCTGTAAATATTTTTCTAATTCCCCTGTGCGTTGTTTGGTAATTCGCTCCAAACATTCATTCAAAAAACCTCTATGACCCGTACCGCCGCGATTTTGATAGACTTCAAATTCGCAGGTATTATCTCGCACTTTAATCCACCCTAATTGTGCTTCTGCAAGTAGCGCCTTCTCTTCCTTGCTCAACTTACCAATCAATTGTTTGTAAACATCATTTAGTCGCTCGTCTGCGAGTTCATACCTCAAGCGAATACAGGCTCTAACTTCTACATCCCCTTGAGGCCGATCGCAATTAAGCTGTTGAGCCATGACAGAGCGCTCATATTGTACCAAAACTGATGTTGTAGTTAACATTGTCAAAAGCGCGATTGACCAAAAGAGCGATCGGTCTTTTCTAAATTCTATTTTCATTGGTTCTCACTTTACCTATTTTATGAATTTTTGGTTGTTTGGCAATGGATAATTCGGAATTATTTAACCGCAGAGGACGCAGAGAACACAGAGAGAGCAAAGAGCAATTAGTAATTCTTATTTTTCTAGACTCTTTTTTCATGGCTAGTCAACTCACCTATCTGATAATTTCTCTTAACAGCATACAGGGTAGACCTGATTGATTTAAAATTTGTTTTCATATTTACTCAATTCAATTCGCCCTGTTTCTCAGATTGCTAAAGTGTGCTTGAGTGCTGCATCTACTGCCGTCATATTGACCAAATACCAATTTTGCGATCGATTTCAACTTCTAAAAGTGTCACAAGATTGTCTGTCATAATTACCGAATCAGCTAGCAATCCCGTTTGCTGGCCTTACGGTGTTGCTAGGGAAACAAAAAAACCGGCTTGGGTGTCCTGCGCGGGCTAAATTGCTAGTAATCATTGCCGTAATAGTTTGCCCTAAACCAGTCCCCAGATTATTAGCTTGAACTATCAAAACTGGACGAGGCTTCGCAGTACGCAAATCAGCATTAGGAAACAAAACTAGGACGACATCACCGCGATTACAAGACATCGTAAATATCCATTTCCGGTCGTTCCCAATCCTCTGTAAATCTGCTCAACCTTACCCGTAAATCTCCGGCTTGTTGCCGATCTATACCGCGAGATGGCAGCTCTACAAACCCTGATTCTGACAAAAAAGTAACAATAACTTTCCCTTCTGTTAATTCCTCGGGAGTTTCTAATAATTCAACTTTGCCATTTCGATATATACCTTTTACTGATTTTAACATTTTAGTTTTTTTCTCATAACTAACTCACATTTTAGCTGAGCTTACGGTATCTAACAACTTTCAGAAGTATTTTTGGATAATTGGTATTTCTCAAAAGCAGCTCCTACTAATGATAAAGCAACTATCGGCGCAGTCACCGCCCTCAAGATTCTACTACCCAAAGAAACAGGTTCAAAATCAAATTCGATCGCCCTTTTTACCTCACCCTCCGTCCACCCACCCTCGGGCCCAACAGCAATCGCGATGGATAATTCTTTCCCAGGGGGCGGGCAGGGGGGTGCCGCCCCTACAAAGGGAGGCTCGAAACCAGCTAACAAACAATCCCACAAATGCCTGTTGTCTCCGCGAGCAACACAAATATATCGATATTTCTGACTGCAATCTTGGACAGCAAAATCAAATGAAACAGGTTCCAAAACCGCCGGCACAATTTGACGTTCCGACTGTTCCGCCGCCTCCTCCGCAATCTTTCTCCAGCGATCGACTTTTTGACTGCTGGGTTTGAGCAAAGTTCGATCGCTCGTCACCGGAACAATACTTGCCGCACCCAACTCCGCCGCCTGTCTGACAACCTCGTCAAAGCCGTTTCCTTTGGGCAATGCCGCAATCAAAGTTACCTCGACGGGTAGCTCCCGGTTCACCGCAATCTCCTCTGTTATCGAGGCAATTAACCCGGTTTCTTGAGCTTTTAGGACTGCTAACCACCAATGTCCGCAGCCGTCCATCGCAATAAATCGATCGCCCTGATTCAAACGCAGCACCCGGTTTAAATAATGCTGCTGTTGTCTAGTTAAGTCGATTGTGCGATCGCGAATTTGGGCGGCATTAACTGTTAGTCTTTGTAATTGAGGCATTAAATTTTAGATTATTCGTTTTTCTATTAGATTTTTTTTCTTTAACCGCAGAGAGCGCAGAGAACGCAGAGGAAGAGAGCATGAGAGGGGATAGGTAGGCGGGGTTTTAACGGCCTGGAAACAATAAAGGCAAAGCATTTACAACCAGATTTATGTTAAAAATCTAAGTTTTTTCTGCAAATGCTCTGCCTTTATGTTATTTTTGCGTGAGGGCTATTTGATGCGATCGAAAATCGAAAAGCGAAAATCGGCTTATGCTTCCTCCTTAATCTTCTTCAAATAAGTGGAAATCGCCTCTGTCGCTAGCTGTGTAATCGGCTTGCCCTGACGGGCTGCTTCTTCCTTGAGCTCGTTGTAAATTTCATCGCGGACGCTAATTCGACGGCGGACTTTGCCACCGGCAGCAGTGACAGTCTCGTTTTCGTCGCCGTTACTAGGCGTAACTTCTAAATCATTAATCTCAGTTGTCATCGAGTCAGCAGATTGGTGATTGGTTACAAATTGACGGATAGATTCTAACCCAACGCGATCGCAAAAATTGCCAAAACTCTCGCTTATTTGCCGTTTTTGCTTGAAATAAACAAAAATTGGCTCCAGAAAAGCTTCAAAATCATTGACGTGCAGCTTTTCCTCAATTGGTTTTGCCAGCCGCGTCTGCGAGGGAGAACCGCCCAGCCAAATCTGGTAGGATTCTGGCGAACTCCCGACAAACGCCAATTCTGCCATATAAGGGCGGGCGCATCCGTTGGGGCAACCGGTCATCCGCACCACAAAATGCTCGTCTTCTAAACCAACTTTGGTCAAAAGCGCCCGAATCCGCTCTAAAATGCTGGGAATTACTCGCTCCGACTCGGTTATCGCCAACCCGCAAGTCGGCATTGCCGGACAAGCCATCGCATAGCGCACTAAGGGGTCGATGGCTGTTTCTCGCTGAATGCCACAGCGATCGAATATTCCCTGAATTTCTGATTTGAGATCCGGCGAAATATCGTAAATCAAAACGTTTTGGTGCGGTGTCACCAACATCGGCAAATTGTACTTCTGCACGATTTCCCGCAAAGCGGTTTTTAGCTGAAACGAACCTTCATCTTTGATCCGGCCGTTGTCTACGGAAATGCCGACAAATAGTTTACCGTCGCCTTGTTCGTGCCAGCCCAAGAAATCTAAATATTTCCACTCTGGCAACGGTTTAAATTGTTCTAGCGGCTTGCCAAAATATTCGGCTACTTTTTCCCGAAACCACTGTACGCCTTTGTCGTTAATCAGATATTTCAGTCGCGCGTGCCGTCTGTCTGTGCGATCTCCAAAATCTCTTTGGGTTGCTACAATTGCCTTGACCAAATTGTAAACATCGTCTTTAGCAACATAGCAAATCTCATCAGCAAGCCGCGCAAAAGTCTCTTCTTTATTGTGAGTGCGTCCCAAACCGCCCCCAGCAAACACGTCAAAACCTTGCAACTCCCCAGCTTCATTGGTAATTACCACCAAGCTCAAATCCTGAGAGTACAAGTCTACCGAATTGTCTCCCGGTACCGTAACAGAACACTTGAACTTCCGCGGCATATAATGGCTGCCGTAAATCGGTTCTTCTTTGTCGTCAAATGTTGTGCCATTGCCGTTTGACTGTCTTGCAGCCTTGATTGCTGGATCTTCCTCCCCTGAAACAGCCTTTTCTCCATCCAGCCAAATTTCGTAATAAGCGCCGGTTTGCGGTGTCAGCAAATCGGCGACATTGTTGGCGTATTTCAGCGCATATTCGTATTCTGAGCGATTTTTGTACGGTGCTGGCGGTGCCATGACGTTGCGGTTCAAGTCGCCGCAAGCTCCCAAGGTTGACCCCATATTTTTTATTATTGAGGAAAACACTGCTTTAAGATTTTTCTTCAACACGCCGTGAACTTGGAAGCCTTGACGTGTTGTGACGCGGAGTGTATGGTTGCCGTATTCTTCCGATAGCTTGTCTAACGTCAGATATAGCTGCGGCGGAACAAACCCGCCGGGATTGCGGGTGCGGAGCATGAACTGATAGTCTTTTTCTTGTCCTTTAACTCGATTGTCGCGGTTGTCTTGCTGGTACGAACCGTGAAATTTAAGAATCTGAAGCCCTTCTTCGGTGAAGTGGGTTGTCTCTTGTAACAGTTCGGTCGCAACGGGTTCTCGCAAATAATTGCTCCGTTCTTTGAGACCTTCTGATTTAGAGGGCTTGCGCGCGACAGGGGTTGAAGTGGAAGATGCGATCATGGAATGTATAGTGCTAGTTATAATTTAGATACAGCCGATCGAATATTTCTTGACGATTTGACATTTGACAAATTTGTACTTGACAAATGTCCTCAGAAATGCTGCCTGGTCGGATCTGTTGACAACTTGGTGAATAACTAAGTTAATAACGGTAATCCGGTAGGAATTCTGAAGTTTTTCAATTGTAACACGATCGAACCGGGGCTGAAAAATGGTAATTCAGAGTGTATACTTTCGATCGCTTAACTTGACGAAACTTTAGAAATAATTAACCTCAACCTTTGAAATTATGTCACTGTATGACGAAGACACTTTTGTGGTGTTAGAAACAAACCAGCCGGAGCAGTTTTTGACGGCGGCGGAATTATTAGAAAAGCTGAAAGCGGTTTTAGCCCGGGAACACGAAGATTTGCCGCGTGATGTCCACAATCTTTCTACTGTGGAAGCTCAAGCTAAGCATTTAATTGATACTTATTGTGAATTAGATGTCGGCCCTGGAAAGTTTTTGCAGTGGTACGCAGTGCGCTTGGAAAAGTAATTTTTGTTAGTTGTTAATTGTTAGTTGTTAATTATAATCACCAATAACACTAATAACCAATAACCAATAACAACTAACTATTCTTCCAACTGTTGTACTGATGATACTTCCACGGCGGTAACGTCGATCGTACCGGGCGGAGTTAAACGGCTAAAATGACCTTCCTCTACTTTCAGAGGTTCGCCGCAGTTGGCACACTGAAACTGAGTTTGATTTAAAGCTGTAAATTCGTATTGACAAACAGGACAACTGTCCTCAATTAAATTGCGTTTCAGCCACCACTGAAGTACGAAAAATGCAACCACAGGTGTCAGCAGCAACAAACCTACTACAATCAACAATGATTTCACTACCCAACCCAAACCAATTGACACCAACACGCAGGCGATGCCCAGCAGTATCAGCCAATTGCTAACACGGGGTAGGTTTAAAGAGATTTTGGGGGTGCCTTGGTTCACGGTGGTCTCCTTGGGTGTCTTTGCAGGTAGGCGTAACTCTATCCTACTTACAAATTCACGCTGTCGATCGAGTTAATTTTGCCATTTTACAGGCAAAAACCGTTCTCTACGGCATAATTAGAGCTGAGTCAGTCGATTCGGGCATGGAATATCTGAATCTGGAATCTTGTAACTTTGGTCTAAAGTTTGAGCATCTGCACCACGATTGTCGGGGGCGCGTTACCCGTTTCTGGGCGAGTCAGAGGGTTGAAAAATCCTTTGTAAAGATTGACAAAGGGATGGAAAACTAAATCTTGCCAGGGTTTGTTCCCTCAACCAAGGGCGATCGCACCTTTTATCCTGTCCTCGCAAAATTTCCACACAAGCAACCGCTACTGCTGCCGAATCTCGGTGAGGAACTCGCCATCCCAGTTTACCATCTTGCAGCGGATCGGCAGACCCGTCCGCATCCCCCGCCAGCACCGGTACTCCGCAAGCTAAAGCTTCCAAATAAACTATACCGAAGCCTTCCTGGGAGGGCATGACATAAGCATCGGCTAACCGGTAATGTTCTGCTAAATTTTCTGCAGCCACAAAACCCGCAAATATTACTCTTTCGGTAACTCCCACATCGGCGGCGAGTTTAGCTAATCTGGGTCGATCGTCTCCTTTGCCAATAACTAAGTATTTCACCTGGGGAAAGCTTTTGGCGATTTCGGGTAAAGCTTGGATTGTGACATCGACGCCTTTGTATGTATCGTTCGATCGCAATCTGGCTACAGTCATCAATATTTTAGCACCAACCAGATCGTACTTTTCTAATAAATGCTGAGGTTGGGAGCCAGGAAAAAATATATTTTCATCGACACTGCAAGGCACTATTTGAAATTTTTCTGAATTTAAATTGTTAAGTTTGCTAGTGCGGTCGCGCGTGTACCTGCTAATCGTCCAAATACTCTCAGCTTCTCTCATTGCTATTTGATATTTTAGTGAAAGTGGTTCCCAAACTTCCTTGCCGTAAGTTAAAATCGTGTAAGGAATTCCCAGCGGCTGACATAACATTTTAATCAGCGGTGCGAGTTTGATGTGACCGCAAAAAACCCGTTCTGGGCGTTTTTGCAGTAAACAAGTCAGCAATTTTGCAGCAAAATTAAGGCGAGCGAGCCAAGTGGGATGAGTTTTTAGGTAATAAAATTTGAGATTTTTTGACTCAAAAGGATTCTGGCAATCTGGAGAATCTCGTAATAGCAAAACTTCTGCTTGTAGAGGCAAGTTTTTTGCTGAAGTTAGTGACAGATAAGCTTTCAGGATGTCTTGGGCGTAGGATTGAATGCCGCCTTCGCTGGAAAATATTTCTAAGAAGCAGAATAGGTGATTTGTCGATCGCATTTTTATTGAGATTAGATAAGAAGACGCTCGCGGTTGAAACCGCATCTATACAAACGAAACTCATGCCAAGAAGACGCTCGCGGTTGAAACCGCATCTATACAAACACTCACCCGCCTCCGCGGGTTGAAGATAAGAAGACGCTCGCGGTTGAAATTACGTTATTCTCTTTAGTCCGCGGAGGCGGACATCGTTTGTCTAGGCGCGGTTTCAACCGCCGTCTTATCTTAACTGCGATCCCCAAAAACAAAAAGCCCCCAACCATCGCTGGTTAGGGGAGAAAATTATCAGGGTGCATCTACTAATGTGCTTACTATAGCATCATTTTGTGGGGTGTCACCCCTGATGGGTGACACCAAGCAATTTTTTCAATGAGAATAAGTTATCGTTGAGGTGCTAAATGATTGCCAAAGCTTGTATGTCCCAGGATCTAGTCCCTGTTAACCTAAGATGAGACAGGCGCAAGAATCCTCAGAAACCCTGTTAATTCGTAGATTTATGCTTGAGAAAGCCAATATTTTCCACAAAATCGGGTTTCCGATCGCAAATCCTTATAAAATTTAAAATTTAGAAAAAATCTGTGCTAGACCTCAAATTAATCCGAGAAAACCCGCAAGCCGTAGAAGACAGCCTCAACACTAGGGGAGGCAACTATGAAATCGAGCAAATCGTAGAATTAGACAAACAGCAGCGGGAGTTGGAAGGCAACCGATCGCAACTGCAAGCCCGCAGCAACGAAATTGCCAAACTCATCGGCCAAAAAAGAAAATCGGGTTTACCCCTGGAATCTCCCGAAATTCAGACTTTGCAAGCAGAAGGCAATGAAGTCGGCACGCAGTCGAACGAATTGCAAGCACAGGAAAAAGAACTAAAAGCTCAAATAGAAACTTTATTGCTGCCGCTGCCGAACTTGCCGGGTAAATCAACCCCCTTGGGCAAAAACGAAGAAGAAAACATCGAAATCCGGCGCTGGGGAGACGAATACATTCCCCAAAATCCCAATATTTTGTCGCACTGGGAAATCGGCGAAAAATTAGGAATTATTAACTTTGAACGGGCAGTAAAAATCGCAGCCCCTCGATTTGTCAGCTTAGTAGGAGTCGGTGCAGCCCTGGAAAGAGCGATTATTCAATTCATGCTCGACCGCCACATAAAAGCTGGTTATATAGAAGTAATTCCCCCATTTTTAGTCAACACAGAATCCCTGACTGCTACGGGTCAATTGCCGAAATTTGCCGAAGAAAGTTTCAAGTGCGATCGAGACGATTTGTGGTTAATTCCTACTTCCGAAGTTCCGGTTGTCAATTTGTACCGAGGTGAAATATTGACAGCAGAACAGTTGCCAATTTATCACTGTTCTTTCACTCCTTGCTTTCGCCGGGAAGCGGGAAGTTACGGCAAAGATACGAGGGGATTAATTCGGTTGCACCAATTTAATAAGGTAGAATTGGTTAAACTGGTGCATCCGAGTACCTCCGAGGCAGAACACGAACAACTGGTGCAGGATGCTGAGGGAGTTTTGCAAGCTCTGAAATTGCCTTATCGGACGATCGAGCTTTGTACCGGCGACTTAGGTTTCGCCGCAGCAAAAACCTACGATTTAGAAGTCTGGCTGCCATCTGCCGGCAAATACCGCGAGATTTCGAGTTGTTCCAACGTCGCAGATTTTCAGGCGCGGCGGGCTAATATTCGCTTTAAAGAAGCGGGGAAAAAAGGCACTCAATTCGTGCACGCCCTCAACGGTTCCGGTTTAGCTGTGGGCCGGACAATGGCGGCAATTTTGGAGAATTACCAGCAGCCCGACGGGACAGTAAAAGTGCCGGAAGTGCTGCAATCTTATCTTGGTCGCGAGGTTTTGTAAAGCAGGTTCGTAGTGAGGAGTTCAGTCCTCCAATTCAAGAAAATGAGGACTAAAGTCCTGACTACAAACCCGCCTTTAATATTAATTACAAATTTTTGAGCAGGTTCGTAGTGAGGAGTTCAGTCCTCCAATTCGAGAAAATGAGGGCTAAAGTCCTGACGACAAAACCGCCTTTAATATTAATTACAAATTTTTGAGCGCTTGCTTAATGTCCAGCGCCAAAAACCTATCTAATGCTAAATACATCCAATAAACAGATAATTGACTGTCGCAGCTAGTCTTAAGAAATCCCAAAGCCAGGGCTTGTTGTTCGTACATGGGGTGAATCATCAGCGTATACAAGTCGCAAAGATTCAGAAAATCTGTTTGCATTTCGACTAAAACTTTCTGTGTGTCTTCCAGAAAAGTAATCCGGTATTCTGACAAATACTGCGGCTCGATAATCCAACTGCGGACAAATACTGACTGGCAATTTTTATCTCCTGGTAGCGCCATTTTGAAAGGATCGATATCGGAAATAGAACTTAAATGCAGGCTTTTGCTAGGATCGTTAAAAAAATTGACTTCAGATTCGCTAGATGTGGGATAAAGTAAATAAAACCCGACTGGATTCAGGTTATCTGAGCGGCGCAAAACTCGCATTCCTTTTGAGTATTGACTGGCCAAAAGCCGGAGAATTTTAGCAATTTTGTGGGGAACAGTATTAGTGCTGCGGTTCATCCAATTGTAGTTGCTTGCTAGTAAATTAGCTACGGGGATTGCGTCGCACCGAGGGTTAAAATCATCTAATTTGAGTTTTGTTGGATTTTCCGGCGCTGCGGGCTCTAAAATTTCATAAATTGGTTGAACTTCAATTGCTGTAGCGTTACCGTCAAAGTGTTTTTTAATTAATCCGAGTGCTGCTAATTTGTCTAACATCATTCCGGCGGCGCGATCGCTCCCGCGATCGGAATCGGAGTAAAATAGTTCTGCTGCTTCCCGGTGAGTGCACTGCACTTCTGTTGCTAGCAATTGCAGTTTAGCCAGCGGCGGTTTGACACGGGGCTGTTTTTCCTGAAGCTGTTTCACGGATAAGTAAATCCAAAGCCTGACAAAGCATTCAGCCCTAGTGCGAGTTACGCCGATTCGTTTCATCAACAGGGAAACAGCCACACGGCGCTGAGATTGAGAATACCAAGCATCTAATGAAGCAATATCCATTGCAGTCGAGAAGCAGCGAAGGAACTTTAGTTATATATTGGCTCAATTTTAGAAAAAACTTCACCCCGCTTCACATTACTTCTTGCTACTGTTGCTCAACTTGTCTGATTTCGCCCAACTCTACAATATAACTGGTGACTCCTTGCAAGTTCGCTGCTTCCCAAAGCACAATTAATTTTAGATATTTTCGGGCTTGATTTAACAAAGTAAATTAGCAATTTTAGAGGTTGACGCGATGTACAGTGCTTATATCAATCGGATTGGAAAGTTTTTGCCGGGAAAACCAATTAATAATGACGAGATGGAGGAGTATTTGGGCAAAATTGCCGATCGCCCTTCGCGAATCAGACAGCGCATTCTCAACAGCAACGGGATTAAACAGCGCTATTACGCGATCGACAAACAGCAGCAAACACTGTATTCTAACAGCCAAATGGCAGCCTTTGCTGTCCGCGATGCGATCGCCCGAGCCAATTTGGAACCAAGGGCGATCGACTTACTAGCCTGCGCCACCACTTTACCAGACTTATTAGTACCGGGATTTGCCAGCACAGTACACGGCGAACTTTCAGAATTATCTCCCCTAGAAATAGTTTCAACTCAAGGAGTTTGTTGTGCCGGAATTACTGCCTTAAACTACGTCGCATCTCAACTCGAACTCGGCAAAAAACAAACAGCAATCGCCGTCGCCTCCGAATTTCCTTCGCGCCTGTTCAAAAACACTAAATTTGAAGCAGAAACTTCTGTCCAAGCCGGAAAACCCCTGCCTTTCGATACAGAATTTTTGCGCTGGATGCTTTCCGACGGCAGCGGAGCATTTCTGGTGCAAAACCATCCCAACGCGACAGGAATTAGTTTAAAAATAGAATGGATTGAGCTAACTTCTCACGCCAACGCTTATCCAGTTTGTATGTATTCGGGATTAGCAAGCGAAACATCAACCAAAAGCTGGTTGGATTATTCTTCCTACCTCGATGCAGCTACAGCCGGAGCTTTTGACTTGCGGCAAAATATTCGATTGCTGGACAATGTAATGAAATTAGGCGTTGAAGGTTGGCTGAGATTGATTAAAGCAGGGAGAGTTTGTCCGCAGAAAATCGACTGGTTGCTGTGCCACTATTCCTCTCACTTTTTTCGCAGACAAATTGTGGAACTTCTGGAACAAGCAGGCTGCATGATTCCTCAAGAAAAATGGTTTACCAATTTGTACTCGCGGGGAAATACAGGCTGCGCCTCGATTTATTTAATGTTAGAAGAATTGTTCAATTCTGGCAAGTTGCAGCCAGGACAAAAAATCTTTTGTTTTGTCCCGGAAAGCGGCCGCTTTACAACGGCTTACATGATGTTAACTGTTGTGGAAAATACCAAGAAATCTACGGTTAGTCAAAGTTCTAACTTGCTGGCTGTTACCGAAGCTTCTCCTCTCGAAAGCCTTAAACCGGAAAATCCCTACTCTCCGCAAGCTTATTTGTTGCGGGAGTTAGCCTGGATTTGGCTGAAGTTCGATCGCTCCATTCGTTCTGTTCCCATTGTCCGCAAATTGTACCGGGGAGAGTTTACAATAGAAGACTATCAAGCATTGCTGTGCAATCTCCGTCCGCAAGTTGTCGAGGGTGCTCGTTGGATTGCGCGTGCTGCTTCTAACATGACTGACTTTCGCGTGCGATCGACTTTTATCGGCCACGCCCAAGACGAACACCGCGACTATCAAATCCTCGAACAAAATTATGTTTCTGTCGGCGGTGAGTTGTCAAAAATTGTCGAATATGATAAGAATATTGGCAGCGAAGCACTATCAGCTTTTATCTTCCACCAAGCATCGCGGGAAAATCCGGTCGATTTAATTGGCAGTATGTTTATTATCGAAGGATTGGGAAATCGGTTGGCCGGAAAGTGGGCAAAAGAAATTCAAGAAACTCTCGGTTTGCAATCCGAACAAGTATCGTTTTTAGCTTATCACGGAGCTAATGACGAGTCGCATCTAGCCAAACTGGAAAATTTGATGAATGCCGAATGGATGACGGATGATATTGCTCGCCGCATTGTCAAAACCGCCCGCGTTACTGCTCGTTTATATTTGCTGCAATTGGAGG
This sequence comes from Microcoleus sp. LEGE 07076, assembly GCF_015207455.1. Taxonomy (GTDB): domain Bacteria; phylum Cyanobacteriota; class Cyanobacteriia; order Cyanobacteriales; family Microcoleaceae; genus Microcoleus. Next base: position 15,917 of record NZ_JADEWV010000052.1, on the reverse strand, counting down.
AGATTTGCTAATGCAAAAGCTGCAAAAACAAGATACCGAAAATTTCCCAGATCAGCGCAAAATTCCTGACAGTACAAAGCCCTATAACCGCCGAGATCCGAATGTTTGGGAGGTGCTGTTTTGCGATCGGTCAATTCCAGTCGATTTAGTTGCAAAAGCATACATGATGAGGGATTTACAAAACTGGACTCGCAGTTATTTGCTCATCCCGATCAAAGTAATTGCTAACTTGTTGCTGGCGACAATCATGACAACAAAGCGCCTGTTGCCATTTCAATTTCGTGCTTACAAATTAATGCACAAATCCGCAGCATTTTTCCTAAATAACTTTGTCTCCCCAGAAGCTGGTTATTTAATTGTGCGGCACATCAACATCGGTTCCAACATTATCAACTTTTTGATTGACAACGGCCCGGACACCCAGATCGAAAAGTCAAAACTTTATCCGCGCACAGTTAGCGATTTAGCTGAAAATGCCTTTCTCGAACACGACTTAATTCTGTATAACTTTGTCTGGGATTACAACCAAGCAATGCTGACAAATCCCAACTGGTTGCAGATTGTTAAAAAACGGGGAATTAATTATGATAGCATTCAACCTGTGGAAGTTGAAATTGATTTTGAAAGACTGAGGTGGCTGAAGATTCTGGATTTAGAATCTGCGATCGAATTGTTTAAAGTGTTTTATTCTCTGTGTTTGACGAGCGACGAATTTGCACGAGCAGTCATGTCGCTTCAGTTAGATGAAAATTTTGGACTCTACGTCAGCGAGATTACCGGAAATTGCGATTGGAATCATGTCATTGTCAACCGCCATCCGCTAGCGCCAAACAGTCCGTTTAATGCGGCGCGCGACTTGTTTTTACACGGGATAATTTCAGAATATCTCTATCGGTATTTGGAACTGCAAAAAGAGATGAGCAATGCTGAAAATTAGGGTGCGCTAGCTCGGGAATAAAAACAATCAAATAGGTTCGTAGTGAGGACTTCAGTCCGCATAATTTTAACAGAACTAAATTTCTCACTACAAACACTTTTATTAAGGATGACTAAGTGATATGATTAATCATCGAAAACCTATAAGCCGCTCCACCCTACTAGTTGTAGTTGCAAAACATTCTTAATGTCAATATAAAATCAACAAAAAATATCAACCCACTGCTAACTGTGGTTGTTCTGCTAATTTTGATAAATCCCGATCTGCCACAATCCACTTGCCTGTAATCGGATCGCGGTAAGTAATAAACGGATTTGATTTTAAAGATTTACTGCAAGATTTAACGGCCATTTATAAACACTCCCTATAAATTGTGTTGAATAACTTCTACTACAAACCCATAATTTAATAGTCGGTGATTTTGCCGTAAATTTGCGTGATTTAGACCTCAACATTAGGTGATATTTTAGGTATTTTTGGGTGATAGATAGCACGGTTCAATGTGATTTAAAAATGTGTTTTCTGTGAGCAGCATCACCAAAAGTTTTCCGAAAAACACTTCTACCTCGTGGCTTTTACCTTCTAAGTTGAAAAACACCACTATTTTCAGTGAATATCTGATATTATTAAGTAAGGTAAAGACGTTTATCAGAGATCGCCCTCACAAATTTATGGTGCTATTTGGATTTGGCAAAAAGTCGAGCCTGCCCTCTCCCCAAGACGCATTGCCGGGACGGGCAGAGTCGATGCCGGTACCGGCAACTCACTTTGTTAACGGCAATCCGCTCAAACCTCCCTTTCCAAACGGCATGGAGATTGCCATGTTTGGCTTGGGCTGTTTTTGGGGCGCGGAACGCAAATTTTGGCAGCAAGAGGGAGTTTTTTCGACGGCTGCGGGCTACGCGGCGGGGATTACTCCGAATCCTACTTATAACGAAGTTTGCAGCGGGATGACGGGACATAATGAAGTAGTTTTGGTTGCGTTCGATCCCAAGGTAGTTAGTTACGAAACGCTGCTCAAAGTTTTTTGGGAAAGTCACAATCCGACTCAAGGAATGCGTCAGGGTAATGATTCGGGTACTCAGTACCGATCGGGAATTTACACCTATTCAGCCAACCAAAAACAGCTAGCTGAAGCTTCGCGCGATGCTTACCAGCAAGCTCTGACGGCGGAAGGTTACGGTAAGATTACCACTGAAATTATTGAGGCTCCTGAGTTTTATTACGCAGAAAGCTATCACCAGCAGTATCTTGCTAAAAACCCGAACGGTTATTGCGGCTTGGGCGGTACTAAGGTTTGTTTGCCTGCTATGTCTCAGGCTTAAAACTTTACGAGTCTTAGGAATAGGGAGATATAGATTTTTACACAACAATGTTGTGTCCCTACAACGTAGTTCATGACACAACATTGTTGTATCTATACAAAAGATTTGGTGGGCTGTTGCTGCTAGTGAGCCAGAAAAATCGGGATAGATTAGTAGTTGAAAATAGGTAAAAAATGCTGACTGGTGTTGTAATTATCAATGTAGTAATATCTGTGGTGTGTTTTTATATCGCTGCGAGAGTGTGGAAACTCAAGCGGAAGATAGCACGCTTGGAAATGCGGATCGCGACCATCGAGCGCCGCAGCCACAATGTCTTGGTCAAATCGCCGACTTTTCTTGCGAAAAGGCAACGAGGTGCTCATCAAGTGCGACGGAATTATCAACAACTGGAATTGCAACTGCAACAGGTTCGGCAACTTTTGGGATTGGTGGGTTTGGGGCGAATGCTTTGGCCCAGGCGCGATCGACCTTTGAGATAAGCTATCCTAATTGTCAAGCATATTTCTAGCTTGGCACATGGCTGCGATCGGGCTTTCCTAGCCTAAAATTGGTGTACGGAGAGAAGTTATAAAAATGTCAACTAAACGTTCGGGATTATTTATTGGCGGTTTGCTTGTGGGTTCTGCGATCGGGGCCGTGACTGGGTTGCTGGTGGCACCGCGAGCGGGCAAAGAGACGCGGCAGATATTGAAAAAATCGGCCGATGCAATGCCTGCGTTGGCGGAGGATTTATCGACTAGCGTGCAGTTGCAGGCCGATCGACTTTCTGAAACTGCACTGCGAAATTGGGACGAAACTTTGGTTAGACTCAAAGAGGCGATCGCGGCCGGTTTGGAAGCAACTCAGCGGGAACGCCAAACACTGTCGGAAGCTGAAGCCGAAGTCAGTCCTGCGTCGCGCCCTCCCATCCACTAAATGACTTAGCTGTTGGGGACGGGCCCGATGCCTATCCCACAAGAATTTCATCAAAATTGACTGTAAAATTAGATCCACAGCAGCTTATGAATTCCCAAACCCCAAATCCGAGATACAAGTGAGCGATCCCATCTTTTGGCTAGGACTTTCGATTTTGCTAGTAGCAGTTAGCTTGACGGCTGTATTAGTGACTTTGATACCTGCGGTGCAAGCATTGACACGGGCAGCGCGCAGCGTGGAAAAGCTGGCTGACACGCTTTCTCGCGAGTTTCCGCCGACTTTGGAGGCGATTCGGTTGACGGGGCACGAAATTAGCGAGTTGACCGATGATGTTAGCGATGGGGTGCAAAGTGCGGGGGAGGTTGTCAAACAGGTCGATCGCAGTATTGGTAGCGCCAAGAAGCAGGCGCAAAATGTGCAGGTGACAACTCGCAGCGTGGTTACAGGAATTAAGGCTGCTTGGAAAACTTTAACTCGGAAGCCGCCGATTTCGGGTAGAGGGAGAGGGGGCGATCGGTTGTCAGCGAGTCAAAGAAGTGCGATTTCGCTCAGGGATTCGGGTTTGGATGACAGGTATTCTGGGAGCAATCGGGAATCGCCGAGGTTGAGGAGTGGCGAGGGTTCTGGCTTAGCGGAGGATGCGGAAGATTTTGATGAAGTGTCGAAGGATTCTTGATTATCGATCGCTTTTTACCTTGCTTGTTTCAACTTTTGAATTTCCTCAATACTCAATCCTGTTGTTTGACTAATTGTTGCTTCATCTAACAAATCCAGAAGTTCTTTGGCAATTGCGATCGCTTTTTCCTTCATTGCCTGTGAAACAGCCTGTGAAACAGCCTGCTTGACAGCTTTAGTAATAGCATTCCGCTGGTCTTGTATGTAAATTTCCTGATGTTCTAAATCTTCCAACTCTTCGCGGGTCAAATCGGCGCGATTAGCTACTTCAAAAGCTTTCTGAATTGCTGGGACTTCTCCCATTTGTTCCGGTACAACTTCTAAACTTTTGGCATTTTTCAGAAAATAGATCCACTTATCGGTTAGTGTTTCTAATTCCTCTAGTCTTTTGCCGAATTTAGGTAATTCCACAAATACTAACTCAATATCGTAAATTAAATAGTCAACCAGAAAATCTCTTTCTTTTAGGATAAATTTGGAAATTACTTTGTCAAGATTGGGAAACATTTCAAAGTCAGTAATAGTTAGAGCGATTACCGGATTGAGTAGCGTATAATCTGCTCCCGTGTCGAGTTGAATCGAATAAGCTTTAGCAGCATTGTACAATATCCGCTTTTCAAAGCCTTCTACATTCAATACCTGCATTTCGATAATGACTGTTTGCTCATTATTCAGCTTGGCTCGGATATCTAAGTAAGTATCTTTAACTCCTCTAATTTTGGGGGGTTGATAGGGATTGAGGATTTCTAAAGATTCGATCGCAGAATCGCCTTGGTAGAGGATGGCGTTGAGAAAACTGATGAGGATGTCTTTGTTTTGTGCGTCGCCGAATATTTTTTTAAATGCAAAATCTGTTTTGGGATTGATAAATCTCATTCTTTAAACCTCCAACGTGAAGGAATCGCTCTCGATTGTAATTATACCATTTATACTGTTTTATAGGGTATTCTCAGACCGTCAAGCTTTTCTGTAACATTTCTGGTTGAGGGGGAATCGCCCATCTAATCTTTTAGATCCAAGTCTTCTGTTTTCGGAGTGTCTGAAGTTGAGGGAAATTCTAGTATAATGTTAATATCAATTGATACTGTAATTTCAGGTTCTTCCTTACTTGGGATGCCAAACTAACAATTAAAATACCAAGTAAGCAAACATCTATTTTTGTAGTCTTCAAAATTCATAAAGCCATACGCCGAACGTTTTATTAACTTAAGCTTGTGATTGATACCCTCAACAACACCAATTCTTGTCCTATTCTCAAAGTAAGCAATTATCTCATCAATCCAATTGGTAATAGTCTTCACACTATCTGGAAAATATTGTTTAGCTCTTTGATGCCAGATACCAATTCTCAACAATTCCCTCAACCAATTAGTTTTTCTATTTTCAAAAATCTTTCGGAATTTTTGTTTTAACTTATTCATTATTGCGAGCCTGGGACACACCTTTTTAACTAACATTAATTTCACTTTTTGCTTTTCTTTTAATCTCTCTTCATTCTTTGCTAACCCATATTTTCTATCATTTATTCCGTCTATTAGTTGTTGAAATTCTGCTAGTTGTTGAGGTATTTTGAATTTTTACTTAAATCTATTACGTGCCTTTGTTCGCGCTTTTTTTGTGTATCTAACTCATTGTTAACTTGTACCCTTACATGAAATCTGTCCGCTACTACTTAAACATTGGGTATCAGTTTTTTTACTAGAGTGTTGTAACATTTCCACAAATCTATACTTACTTCTTCTATTTATTCTAAAACCTCTGAACCCCATGAATTTAGGACAAGCTCGATTTCTGCTTGTGTTCTTCCTTTGGCACTTGTAATCAATTTAAATGTTTCTAAATATATTAACACGGGACTGTAATTTCCTTGACCTTTGATTAACGCTATTTCATCAATTCCTAGCTTTTTTAAGCCTAATGGTTTTGATGATAATTCTCGTGAGGCATCTGACAACATTCTTTCTATTTCTTCTGTTGCTTCTACTCCTTGTTTTGCTACACTATTGATATCACTCGACAAAACTGACTTGATAGTTGTATCTGCTAGTCGTTTTGTATAAGTTCTTCGGTTCTTGACAACTTCCAATTTTTCTCCCAATGGTTTGCCGCATTTTTCACATTTAAACTGTCGCCTGTTTATTTCTAAGAATACTGGCTTTTCTCCCCACGATAAATCTTTTACTACCTATCGATGATTTTGATGTAATCTATTACTTTTTGTCCCGCAATGATGGCAACGACTTTCTTTATGGATTGACTCCACCTCTAATATTGTTCCCATGGACGGTACTTGACTCATTTGAGTTACTTTAATTCCTTGTATATTCAGAAGCTCTGTTAGAACTTTAGTACCCTTTTTTGTGGTCATGACTATAATTTGATTCCCAAAACTAAGAGTGACTCTTTATAGTTAACAATCAAACGAGCTTAAATGTCAAGCCGGGTAAAAAGTTGATTTACACTTTGACATATTTGTTCAATTGATTTTACTGATTTAGCTATTGATTTAGCCTAATAAGTAAGGAAGAACCTACTTTCTTTAAAACCTATATTAACTATTTTGGTAGTCCTAAATATGTAATGATTCATTATAATCATGAATAAAATACAATAAGGCCCCAACATTATTATCTAATTTTTTAGAAAACGATAAAGTTTTTCTAACCAGTCTAGAAAATCGTTGCCTTCAGGTATTATTGAACCGTTCAATATGGCTAGTTTTTCCGCTATTTTTGCTGACTGGCTTATGTCTGGTTGTTGGGAAAACACATTCATATGCTTGCCAAAAATCTGTATAGCACACTGGACATTGTCGCTCAACACGAGGTAAAGATTCCCATAATTTTTCGGCTGATTTTTGTTTGACTTCTATCTCCTACATAAAATCCGACAATTTCTCGGGTTTCTCAATCTAAAGCCAGCCACACCCACTGTTAGTTTTGTTTATTTTGAACATAAGACCAAAGTTCGTCACATTGAATGATTAGTTTTCCTGGGGTTTTAGCTGATACTTCAAGTTCCCTGGAAACCGTGGCATACTTGCCATTGACGTATTTCTGAAGCCAAGTTTCTGAAACCTCAAAAACTCTACATATACCAGCAAAAGGTATTCTTTCCAGTAATAGCTTGTCAATCCATTTTTTAAGAGAGTTAGAAATATATTTTTTACGGTTATTTTCAACAAACTGGCGGCTACACTCCTGACATTGATGATTTTGCTTACCATTATGAATATGACATTTTTTTCGGATGTTATGAGTCCACATCTAGGACAGACGGGTTGAGAGTCTTCAAAGTCATTATACTTCTGCATCGGTTGAAAATTCATCGATGTTTTCATAGGTTAATTTCTCTCAAATTCATGACCCTAATTTAACATTTCTGATTTCAAAAAAATATTTTTTTAAATAATTTTAACAAGCAAATCTTATGAAAAATAAAAATTTTTCATTTTATTTTTCATAAAACAACGAGGTTTTTATTAGTATTTTAGCAACATCATTACATATTTATGACTACCTGATTTTGTACAATTTTGGCACGTATTTTTTGAATTATTGTCATACTTACACATCAGATATATAAATTCACACAGGAACCAAAATTGTTAACCAGTGGCGGAACCAACCAAACATCAGCCAAGATATAAAAGACACCATTTCCCCAACCGCCATGACAGACATCCACCAAATAGCCACCGCCCTAGAAAGCCAAGACTACAAACAAGCCGCCCAACTCATCAAACAACTGCAAAAAGAATCCCCCGAAAATCCCTGGCTACAATACTACATCGGCCGCTACTACGAACTCACCAACAACCTCGAAAAAGCCCAAACAACCTACAAAAAAATACTCCGCGACATCACCAACCCCAAAATCGTCTCCCAAGCCCGCCAAGGCATTCAACGCATAGAAACCACACAAAACAACCTCCGCCAACAAGCCATCGAAACCGCCAAAAACGACCCCAGCAGCCTCGAACCCGGACTCCTGATCCTCGAACCCGTCACTCCCGAAGACAAACCCGCAGCCGTACAAAATATCAGCAGAATCTTCAAAATCGACGCCTACACAACTAGGATGCAACTCCAAAGCCGCGGCTGGAGACTGTACAAAACCGGGCCCATTGGCCAACTCCGAATATACGGCCAAGAACTCCTCAAAGCTGGAATTCCAGTATTTTGGACAACCCTAGCCGACATTCAAAAAATCCAAATCTTCCGAGTCCAACACTTCCAATCTCTCTCTTCCCCAACCGTTGTTTGCAAAGATAGTCTAAATCGACTCGGTTCTATAGAATTTAACTGGTCAGAAGTTACCCAAAGAGTAGAAGGGTTGTTACCAATGTTCATCGAAATCATGGACTACTCGCCCAACCGCAGAACCGACCAATTTCGCCACAAAGAAATCACCCAAGATTACGCTCAAATCTGCGACTTGCACATTCCCAGTCGCAACAGCATTCTGCGAATTTGCGACCAAAGTTACGAATTTAAACAAGGTGTTGACTTCACCAAAATTTCAGCAGCTATCCCAGCTTTACCTAACCAGAAAAACCAAACATCCAGAGTCAAGAAATTCCCACAAATAGCTCAAAGTACCACCAGAATTAACTGGAATCGCTTGCTGGAAATATTCGATCGCCACCTTGACGTTACAGTGTGGTCGGAGTTTACGCTGTTTGCCGATACAGCCATCGATTACACGCATATGTTGAGCAAAATCAAATCTCATGTAGAAGTCGATCGCAAATCCGAAACTCCTTGGGACCCGCTTTTCCAGCTATATAGCGCCCTAGCCTTTCTCAGAAACAAAGGAAATAGGGAATAGAACAAAAAAAGAGTTAAAAATTAAAAATGAAGAATCCCATTTTTTAACTTTTAACCCGCCCCATTGGGAATTATCCAATGCCTAATTCCCTATTACCAATTCCCTAATTTCTACTTCATTTTCACCTGACGAGCCATTTCCCGGAAATTGTTCATGCTAGGGCCCGGGCTGCGACGAGTTGCAGTTGGTATCGGCATTAAATTATTAGGAGCAAAAGTGCGATTTGGTTCAGCTTGACTCGGCACTTTACCGTTAGTTGCAGCCGCCGCTACCTTAGCGGGTTCCGAAGTCTTAGCAGGAACGCTAGCGACTGGTTCCTTTTCTTTCTTAGACTTTTTCTCTACCTTAGCCTTCTTAGCCGGTTCAGACTTGCCTGACATAACAGCCTCAACTTTTGCAGGTGCGGCCGCAACAGCATCCCCTACCTTCGCGACAGCAGCCTCTACCTTAGCAGGTGCAACCTTAGCAGGTTCCTTCGCCGAAGATTCGCCTAAATCCATGAAATATTCAGACTTTTTCAAGCCCAACAGTCTGCCGAAAAAGCCGAAAATACCGCCGAAGAAATTTTTGATAAAACCAAACATTAGACTTACTCCTTTTGTTCTTTTAGAGAAATTTGTACAAGCTTGTCAACAAGGTTAGCCTACGAGGTTAGGCAACCTTTGTCTATATTTCTTAATCAAAATTAACAATATTTGATTAAAAACACAGACCTTCTAGTAATTTTTACTGACTAATCCCAGTTTTACTTCGCACTTGTTTACGATTATCTCAGAATTTATGACATATTGCCTATTGGCCAGCGTTACATCGATCCGATTCGCTAGCTGTCCTATGAGGGGTCAAACTCCCTAGGGGAGTGATTTATACTTTAATCTGCAAACAATTTTCCAGCAAAATGAACAGTAGGCTCGATCGCAATCCCGTCATTCTGATCCACGGCATCTGGGACACAAAGGCTATTTTCAGCAAAATGTCCGCCCGCCTCACCCAACTCGGATGGTGTGTCTACAGCGTCAACCTCACCCCCAACGACGGCAGCGTCAGCCTCGACTTACTGGCACAACAACTTGCCGACTACATCCGTGAAACCTTCGAGCAAGAACAGCAATTAGAAATAGTAGGCTACAGTATGGGCGGCATCGTCAGCCGCTACTACATCCAGCGACTCGGAGGAATTAACCGAGTACAGCGTTTCATCACCATATCTGCCCCTCACAGCGGCACCCTCACCGCCTATTTCATGTCCCTACCAGGATACCTGGATATGCGGCTCAATAGTGGCTTGCTGCGCGATTTAAATAAAGATGTGACTGAGTTCAAACGCATAAATTTTACATCTATTTGGACACCATTCGACATTATGATTGTACCGTCTAACAGCTCTAGAATGCCAGTAGGTAAAGAAGTTAAAATCAACGTAATGCTGCACCGCCAAATGGTGACAGATACCCAAAGTATTAACGCATTAGTTGAAGAACTAAAAGCACCGATTAAAAATAAAATTCCCAATTTAAAATGAATAGCAAATTCAGTCGCAACCCAGTCTTGCTGGTTCACGGGATGCGGGACACAAAGCTTATTTTCAGTACAATGTCCGCCCGCCTCACCGAACTCGGATGGTACGTCTACAGCCTCAATCTCACCCCCAGCGACGGCAGCCTCGGTCTCGAATTACTCGCGCAGCAAGTTGCAGACTACGTTTGTGCAACCTTCGATCCAGAACAGCCGATCGACATAGTAGGATTTAGCATGGGCGGCATCGTCAGCCGCTACTACCTCCAGCGACTCGGAGGCATCAACCGAGTGCAGCGCTTTATTGCGATATCTTCCCCTCACAACGGTACTTGGGCCGCTTACACTAACGGCGGAAAAGGCTGCGTTCAAATGCGTCCCGCCAGTGCTTTTCTCGAAGATTTAAATCGAGATGCTGCCTTACTGGAAAAGTTAAATTTTACTTCGATTTGGACAGATTGGGATTTGGTCATCCTCCCTGCTGCTAGTTCCCAAATGTCGGCAGCAAAAGAAGTAAAATTGTCAGTCTTTACCCATGCGATGATGGTGAAGCATTCGAGCAGTTTAAAATCTGTCGCCGAGGCACTATCAGAACCCTTGAAAGTTCATGATTAACCGTTTGATTGACTCTTGTATAATAGACTTCTTGCAAAATAATTAGGAGGATGCTCAAAGCCAATCCCACAGAAATCTTTTTTTCTTGTGGGACGTTGCTCTGAGCATCGTCCCAAAATTTGATTAGAAGGACTGAGGCAAGAGGTCTAATGTCAAATTTTGTAGAGGCGGGTTGCACCTACAATAATTGCCTCAAACCAACAATCTCGTAAACCCGCCCCCACAAAAGGCAAATCGCTACCGGACTAGATATCAAACAGCATCGCCGACTTCAGCGTATTCGCTGCGCCCAAAAATTGCCTCGGCTTCGCAGTAATACTTGAATTCCAGTATATTGTGGAAAGGGTCTTGCAAGAAGAAGGTGCGGTGCTCGGTAGGCAAACCTACAAATCGCCTTCTCGGTTCTTGATAGAAATTCAAGTTGTTTTGCTGTGCTTTTTCTAACAACCCTTCCCAGTCGGCTTCGGAAGTAAAAATTAATCCAAAATGCCGGGGATATATGCCTCGCTGGGGGGTCAAAGGTTCGCGGCTGACGTGGGCGACAATTTGATGGCCGCACAGCCCCATAATCGCAGAATTAGGCGATTCGCGACCTAATTGGCAGCCGAGCCCGTCTACGTAGAAGGCTTTTGTTTGGGCAATATCGGTGACGGGGAAGGCAAGATGAAATAAGACTTGGCTCATGGAGGTACTAAATGCAGAATTCTGAATTGTTCTTTAATTATTTGTCTTTTTCTAATCCTTGGTTGGTGGCGATCGCCCTTAATACATTTTTACTCGCGATCGCCACAGTTTCTCCCAAAAAATTGCTCACACCCGCCGGACAATTTCACGGCTGGCTGCTGGGCGTCGTGATTTGGGGCTGTTTGGGATGGCGGGGCTATGCGGTGGTGATGTTTTACTTTCTTGTCGGATCGTCCGTTACCCGCATCGGCAAAGCCCAAAAAGAAGCTGAAGGTATTGCCGAAAAGCGATCGGGCGCGCGAGGCCCGGAAAATGTCTGGGGTTCGGCTTTAACCGCTACTTTTTGTGCTGTGGGAGTTTTGGCATTATCTATTTTAGGAGATACGGGCAATATTTTTGCAGACACGGGCAAGATGCCCGTGCCACAAGATGTTATTTCCCTGTTGTTGCTGGGTTATGCGGCGAGTTTTTGCACCAAACTTTCCGATACCTGCGCTAGCGAAATCGGCAAAGCTTACGGCAAGCATACGTTTTTGATTACTACGTTGCAGCCTGTACCTAGGGGTACTGAAGGGGCGGTAAGTCTCGAAGGAACGATCGCGGGCATTGTCGGCTCGATCCTGATTGCGCTGTTGAGTTGGGCGGCCGGTTTAATTGACTTGACAGGAATTGTTTTTTGTATTATTGCAGCTTTTATTGCTACCAACATTGAGAGCGTGATTGGCGCGACGGTGCAATCAAAGTTTGAATGGCTCACGAACGAGGTAGTGAATTTTTTTAATACGCTCATCGGTGCGATTTGTGCGATCGTCTTGGCCTATGTCTGGAAAGCTTTTTTAGTTTAGTGATTTTTGGATGTCGCAAACTCAAGAAACCGGGTTTTTTACAAGCATTCAAGGCATTAACGCAGTATTTACGGAAAACAACCCGGTTTCTGCCTGCACTATTAGTTATTAATCATTAATTTCGAGCGATCGACTAATAACTAATGACTAATCACTGAATTGTTAGCTGTTGACTGTTGACTGTTAGCTGTTGACTGTTAACTGTTGACTGTTGACTGTTGACTACCAACAGTCAACTACCAACAGTCAACATTCAACTACCAACTACCAACTGCCAACAGCTAACTACCAACTGCCAACTGACCAATGACATTAATCGTCATCTTTTGGTCCAAAAACCATTTGTAAAATCATCGTTGGTTCGCCTCGCTTGTGATAGCGATCGGCCCAATTACGAATAATTTCATCTAATTCTTCAACAGCTTGGTCGAGCCGTTCCGGCGGTATATCCAAAGTCTCCATAACTCGCATCACCTTCGGTTGTTTTTCCGCCCAATCCTTCATCAGCCGGAAATATCTAGCCGTATCCTCCACCATCGTAAACGTGCGCTCTTCTTGCTCTGCCGGAGAGTAGGTAGCGCGGGTGAGGGCATAAAACGGCATTCCCCAGGGAGAATCAATCCGAGTCACTGTTCCCGAATAGATCAAGCGCCGCTTGATGTGTTCTGCTAGAGCTTCGCTCAAAGGCATTCGCCTTTCTGGAGGCATATCTTCTTGCGATCGCCTATGCAGAAACTCGATCAACTCCATAAACTGAAAAGAATTGATCAATTGAGCATCAGGCGGATTAGCAGGAATTTTGCCTTCGAGATATTTTTTTTCATCCGCAGTCAAGCTGTTTCCCGGAATGCGGGGGCGGCCCGGCAACCAAGGATACTGTTCCAGCCAGACATAGGGAAACTGAATCAAATATCTAGGTTCTTGAGAACCCAACATTTTCAGCAATTTTCCCTTAGTCAGAGCTTCCCGGACTTCCTCAACAATCACCTTCACCCGTTTAGGCTCAATGTGATGCAAGTGTCCTGTCATCCGCAGGTTGTTGTCCTGCTCCATATAAGTCATATAAATGGCACATTTAGCCGCCGTTGCGGCCGCGTCTAGAAACGCCCCGTGCCTGTGCCCGCTGGTTCTCATGGCGCTGAACGCCAGATATAGCATGATCTGATCCATTGCACTAGGGCTGAGGCTTTTGACCAGATCTAAAGAGTCATTTTTCATCACAATCCCCGAAATAGCCAAACTAGGAGGCATCTTGTCATCCTCCACTAAATTATTGCCAGAGCGCCGAATCCAGCATAGCCGACAGTAGCCGGAAAGCTTGGCAGCTATCCTAATATTCAGGCCTGTTAGTTTCCCTGAGATCGCTGGAGCATTGGCTTAAAGCCGATAGACACCGAATAAGTGATTCTTATTGGCGAATTTAAGTACGTTGCTGCACCCCTTGCACTCAGGGTTTACCTATATATAAGTTAGTTAACATCGCACGTCAATTATACTGCAGCCGTGGAGAATTCCACCCGATCTGCGAGCGGAGAACGTAAATAAGTATTGCGCTGGGAGGAATTTGAGGCGGCTGGGAAAATGGCAAAGGGGGAAAGGGGTGAATCACAGAGGGGAAAATTTTCCAGACAAAACCGCCACATATTTAGAGTCTATCTCTAGCTAGATGGCGGTTCAAGATTTATATGCTAACATTTATCACACAAAAGGAATCTCCTAAGGACTGTAAACAAAAAGTGCAGTTACCGTTTAACCTGAAAAACTAGAATCTGGGAAAATCAGATCGATCGAATCAATTGCGCGAACCCACTCAATTGCGACCTTCGCTGAGGTACAGTGTGATTAGAAATCTTATAGTGCATGAGTAACATTAGGCTCGGCAAAGCTTCTGCGTCCGCTGCCCCTCTCTGGACCGCGCTCGCCCTTTTGTTGAGTTTGCGCTGACAACATATATTGGGTGTTAGCAGTTTCGAGCATTGGGACTGGAGATTCAAAAGCTAGAGCGGCGCTGGCACTCAAGGTAATGCCCAACAGGCTCAGTAAAGCAATTGCGGTGTAGGTTTGCATGGGTAGTATCCGTGTCAGTGTCTATTACCTGATACGGACTTGCCCCGATCGATCAGGATAGATTTCTGGCAATTTCGGAACTTTGCAAAAAACCTTACCCTTTTGATGCTACAGATACCAAACGCAGCCAAGCGCCGGCCTCATTCGCCTTACCCCACACTGTTAGAAGCTGTTCGGTTTGGCAATTATCTAAAAATCTGTCGGTTTCCCAGTCCAAAGTCACGAGTTGCCAAGTTTGATCGGCTAAGGATGCGGGACTTGTTAGGGTTAGCGTCCAGTCTTGTGTGCCGTGGCGGCGAAAAATGCCGGAAAATTCGCTGTGGGTATTTGCTGTTTTACTGCTGCGACTGGCACAGAAACCGGGTTCAAATGTCAAGGTTCTGGATTCAAATACAGAACTTTCGTTGAGAAACCGGGTTTGTCTGTCGCTGTTGACTGAAAAAGGACATTCGCCGCTGGCGGGATATGCTTGAGGTCGATCGAGATAATAGCGCTGCCGATCGAGCCAATCCGATCGATCCGGTGTCAAATTAAATAAAGGAACAACCGCCGCCCTCGCCTCAGAATCTTGCAGCAAAGCTTCCTGCAAAACCCTCACCGACAAATCGCGCGGCCCACATCCAGCTTCCGCGCACAAAGCCGCCGCCATCCCCGCCGCCTGTCCGATATTCATGACAACTGGCTGCAAGCGAGTTGCACCGTTGGCGATGTGAGAAACGGAAATATTTTTTTCGCAAACCAGCAATCCGTCTGCACTCGCAGGAATTAGCGCACTGTAAGGAATTGTGAAGGGAGTGCCCGTCCAGCGGCCGCCCCAGCGGATGGATTTGGGCTGCAAAGGAATGTCGCCGCAGGGATAGTGGTGATCGTTGGCATAGTTGCCGATCGCAATTGTTTCACAAATTCCCTGAGAATTTATCGGCAACTTCGCGACTCTGCCACCGACAACAGGCAAAATATCTTGTTCTCGAATTGTTTGTACTCCCCGCAAACGGCGACTTTCTCGGTAGTAAGGATGTAAGGCAAAAGAACCCAGAAGCGAGGAATTTTGTGAATTTTCGATCGCAGAAATAGGGAAAATATTCTGTGCTAAACCGTAGCGGCGGCCGAGTTGAGTTTGAATGAAGCGGGCGAAACTTTGAGTGTGCCAAAAACTTTCTTGGAGGAATGCTTGTCGAGATGCTGTTGATTCAATGAGTCGATCGACCTTTTCAGCATAATCATTACCGCGAATCGGCCAATTAATCATCAACAATCCCCCCGGAAGCCTGCCGTAATTGAGAAATTGTTCGGGAGTGTAATCTTTCCAAGCGCCGATAAATAGATCGGGATTGTCCACAGGCGGCGCGGGAATTTCTGGTGCAACCGAACCTTCACCAAAATCCTGCATAACCACCACCCAAGTCGGAGCTTGCACCGAATACCGTCGCGTGATATCGTTAGGGGCGATCGGCGCGCTGACTTCTCCCCACTCAGCTTGAAATTCCCAACCCCAGCGGTGTCCAACCC
>NZ_JADEWV010000371.1 GCF_015207455.1 Microcoleus sp. LEGE 07076 | reverse complement strand
TTGCTACAGTGTATGCCAGTAGGAAACAATCTCTCTATCGGGGCACAATTGGAAAAAGATTTAGATACCCCGTCTAAAAATATCTGGTGTCTCCTTCCAATGGTTGACTCCACTGACAAAAGCTTGTCATCAAAACCTGCAAGTTATGAACTTGTAAAAAAGCATTTAGAGGAGTTTATTATTTGCACGAAAGCTTGTCTTGCTGCTTATAAAAAATTAAATGGAACCTATCCAAATGTACGTTCAGCATCAAGCGATCCTTGGTTAGCTAGTAATTATATGGCTGTGTTTTACTCAATGGAGAATCAGTGGGATGTTGAGTGTAAAGGAGTAGAAGTTGATCCTAATAAATGTTGGCTAGAACTGGAAAAGAAAATTATAGTTGTAGTAGAGAGAGAACAAGAGAAAACCATCCAATCCAATCCCTCCAGTAGTTCAAGCTTAACGAATTTTGAAAATCCATCCGACTATAGTAGTGAAAACAAAGTTAAGAAACTGATTGCTTTAGGGGTTGGAGCTTTAGGCGCAGTTCTATTACTTTCTGGAATCTGGTTTATAGCTCTAATTTGTATCGGATTAGCTTGTTTTTTATGGCAGAGTGTCTGAAGTTACATCAGGCAAAACCTGCTTTCTAATAGAGTTAACACTTGTATTGTGAAATATGCAATTTCTGATTTTCCTAGTTTCATACAACTTTTCCGTCCTACATTTATGTAACTCCCCGCGACCATCACTCGTTTGTAAATGCCACCCGGTTAACTCCTAAAACTGCTGGATTCGGGTTATTGGGGCAATTTCTCGGTATATAGTGACCTGAGACTAAATTCCATTGGAGAAGAGCAAGTATCACTCGATCGCAGAAATGGTGTAAGTCTTGATATTTTTGGATTTTTTCCAGAGAATTTGAGCCAGTTATATTCCCAGTATGTACGATCTCATTGCGAATATTGGTGAAATCCCCACTAAACTCACCAGAAATGATGCTATTGCTGTCACAGAATCTTGTCAATATTTCATTAAAAGAGGCTTGTTTTCCACCGTTTGCACCACTCAACCACTTAAAATTATTGTTACGAGTTTGCCGAAAAACTCCCGATGGACAGCCAACTTTTAGTGCATAATTATAACGCAAGACTTCCAGAAAGTTACACATTAATAGAGTTTGAACCTCTATATAAGGTGTATGCTTAGCCAGAAGACCTAAGTTAATTAAATTATTCAGATTGTATGTAGTAGCAATCTGCTGATAGTATTTATAGCTGTGTTCAATGAACTGGGTTAGATCGTCTACATCATAGATGACTTTAGATCCTTGGTTCAGTGTAATATCAACAACAGATGTAAGTTCCTGGTATATAAGTTCTTCGTTACGTAGTACCTCCATTCTGGCAACTGCGGAAAGCCGTCCAGAGGCGAAAGAACAAAGCCAGCATATTGAATCAACCAACTTTTTGATCTTCTCTAAATCAGAGTATGGGATTTGAGAAACTTCAGCAATATGCGATATTGTTCCTTCTGTGTGAGCAGATAATACAACTTGTGGCTGCCCTGGAATATTAATATCAAATTTGATATTATTTTTGTAATAATATGGATCAAAGAGGTTAGTTAAATACATTCGGACTGAAACTATTTCTCTATCTTGGGGAAGATTCTGCAATTCAAGCTCTGCTAAACCTAACTTCGCTTCTAACTGGATATTTTGTTCTGAAATTGTAATGGGTGTTTTTTTGAGCAAAAGTGAAGATAAACCATTAGGAATACTTTCTATAAAACAATCTACGTTTGAAGAAATCAAACTAATCTGTTGATGCGGAGTTATGGTGGCAATAACAGAGCAGTCGTCGGACTGGGAAATAACCACATCCGCCATAACAGTTTCAGTTCCGTAATTCAACTGACAAATAAGTTCCCTTTCTGTAACCACAATTCTTGCCTCCAGGGCGAACGCATCTAAATCTTATGTTAGCATAACCTGGTATCAATACTTCGGACAGTTTTAGATCTAGTCTAGTGTCCTAAACCCTTGCTGGCTATATGCTGGACTATTTTTTCAAGGTTTAAGTTCAGCGCTAAGTTTCAGAAAATCCGTTAAAAATGGCAGGGCTTCCTCCGTAAAGCTTACAGGGCCGTTAAAAAACTGTCCGAAGTATTGCTGGTATATTGGAGAATAATTATTGAGGACCTACCAAACATTTAATCAGAGTTCGTTAGTAGTTTACCAAATAATGCTCAAAAGCTTGGTGAATCAGTCCGCAGCCATTGGGGGATTTAAAATTCTTTACATTGGGTATTAGATGTGGGTTTTCGCGAAGATGATTGTCGGATCAGGAAGACAATGCTCCGCACAACTTTGCTATTCTTAGACACATCTCACGAAATCTTTTGAATTAAGAAAAAAACTCAAAAACAGGAGCAAAAAATAAGCTACTTCGAGCCAGATGGGATGATGACTATTTGACTAAGATTCTCGCTATTTCAGTTAACTAAATTCTCACATATAACTCATTATTAACTATTATATAACTTGTAAACAGTGGTTGTAAGCTTTTTATTTTCTCAAAAATGGCAGCAAGTAAAAACCACCATTAATCAGTTTCTCTTTTCTCTAAAAAGTCATTACAAGGTGTATCTATAGCTTCTAATAATGGTGAATTTATCTTGAAATATACTCACCACTGTTCATCAGTGTTAAATAAGATGCGTTCCCCCTGCCGATGTTGAGCGCAGTCCATACCCATAACTTGGATTTTGGTGGGGTTCATTCAAAGGTAGTGTTGAGTCAAATCGCTGATAATATCTAAGCTCATATTGTCAACTAATTTAGTCAGAGCCGCAGCAATTTGCTTCTGCGACAGCGGAACTCGCTCAATCAACAGCCTTACCGCTTGCTCGTCTCCACAAGTGGCTGCTTTGTAAAGCTTCTCAATCAACTCCCTCGGTAACACAGACAGCGACTCAGAAGTCAGTTGCACAACAGGCTCATCCTGTTCGGACTTCCTAGACGACTCCTCTTCATAGATATAGCGAACTCCCAAATGAAGCGCCATCTTCTCAAAAATTACTGCCTCTCGGAACGGTTTGGCAACAAAATCATCAAAGCCGTTCGACAAGGCAAGTTCCTGAGTTTTAACAAAAGCATTAGCGCTCAAAGCAATAATCTTAGTGTTAGAACCGTCAGGCAGAGCTCGAATTTTTTGAACAGCTTGAAAACCCAGGGTAAGCGCATCTCAAAGCCTATTGACAACAGGGTCTTGAGGCATCATCATGTGGAAATAAACAACTAGCGAGAACAGTCAGCATATAGTTATTATCCATAGCAGCCCGATGGGATTTTTGACG
>NZ_JADEWV010000370.1 GCF_015207455.1 Microcoleus sp. LEGE 07076 | reverse complement strand
TTACCAGCTTTTGCCACTTAAGTTTTTTTGACCTGAATCCTTACAAATAAACCACTTACAAACATCAACTCCTGACTGCTCTTTAAAATCAGGAGAAGTTAGATTAGCTTCGTCAATCCATTTGTTGATAATGCCGTAAACCCGTGCTGGTAAATTGACAATAACAGGATTTTCTACTGCTGTTTCAAAAATAATATCGATATCGAAAAACTTCTCTTCATCTTCAACTAAAGCTACGATTTTTGCATTGTGTTCAGGATAGCGCTGCTGCACGTCAGGATTTTGAAAATCACCATCAATTAACGTGTACAGCAGTTCATACTTCTGATTGAATTCAACCAGAATCCGAGTTAGCATGGACTTGCCAACGCCACCTTTCTCGCCGTCAACCAAGTGAATCATGTTAGTCATTTCATTCCTCCTTGCTGGGTGTCGATATCTATTAAAGACTTAATAATTTTTAACTAAAGCTAGGCCCGACCATTGCGGGATCGAAACCAGCTAAGTTAAATGCGCTGTTTTCAAACTCAAGTTCTCCCGAAAAGTCCTCTGGTTCTTTTTCTTCGGGCAAACTTGCTGGATTTGAACTCTCCGGGGCAGTTAATTCCGTAGCAATAGATGTACCTGGATTCGACAAGTGAGAGAAAGTAGCTAAAGGAATTAAACCCGAAGAAATACCAGGAGCAATTGCTCCTAACTCGGTACAGTTAAATCCCACATCTCGGCAAACTTCATCTATCTGCCTGAGCAAAAAATTAATGCTCTCTCGCCTCAAATACTCTAAGTCTGTACTAGAATGACTACCGCTATTGCGTAAAGCTGCTAACAGCCACCGCGCTTTTATCAGAGGTAAAATCGTTTCTTTTAAACTAAAAAAAGGATGATTTTGCAGGTAATACAGCAAGATAGCGTCTTCGGAATCTGGCAAAACTTGACAGCGCCAGCAAAATTCCTTGTAGCGTTTTCTAGGCATAATTCCTCACCTTCTTTCCAGAACCTCGGTAGGGCCCTCCCAATAAGAGATCTGCATCTAAGTTTGCTTCAGATTCCTCTAATGAAGGTTCTGTATTCGACTCATCACTCAATTTATTAGAATCATCTAAGCAGCTATCTTTGATACTTGAATCAGCCTTTTGTTTAGCACATTGTTCAGTGTTTAGTTCAGTAATATCTTCAGTCTTTTGTTCAGTGGGCTCCTCAAATTTTTGTTCAGTGGTTTCCTCAAATTTTTGTTCAGTAATATCTTCAGTCTTTTGTTCAGTAGATTGCTCGGATTTAGCGTGAGTAAATTGCTCAATTTTTAATTGAGTAGGTGGCTCGGATCTTGGGTGAGTAGGTTCCTCGGATTTTGGCTTGGTAGATTGTTCAACACATTCTTTAACACTCTGTATATCAGTCGGATGTACTGGACTATCTCCTGAAGTGGAAGTTGTATCTTCTGCCCTCTGAGAAGTTGCCGCAATAGACCTTTGCCCCAGTGCCTCAAACTGAGATTTGAAGTAAGAAAATAGTCCGTAAACATCAGCGATGCGGCAACCTAAACCATCAGGATCAAGTGTTTTTGGCACTGTTATGCCTGCGTGCCAAGACAGCAAATAATGAGAAAAATGATTTCGCAGTTCTGGCTTCATATATTCAGAAGTACCCCCGCAAAATACAATTTCATCTAAATCTGGCGGCAGCACTTCATTAATCCAATGAGATAGCATTCGAGCATAGTCGAAGCGAGACAGCTTCACTGCTTCAATCAATTGGTCAACTTCTCGATCTTTCGCTGCATCCTCTCGATTTCGAGCAATTCGGTAAAAGTAAGGGCGGTTGTAGCTTACGCCTGTTTGAGCGATTGATAAAGCCAAACGGGAAGCATCGTAGTTAGAGGTTCGCTCTTGAACTAGATCCACCAACTTTACCATTCCTAAGTCGGAAGTTTTGCCCTTACCGACAGCACCGCGTGCCGAAACTATTACCGAAGCATTGCGAAATCCTACCATCACAAAGGCAGTTACCCGCTGCTTGAAGGCTGAACCTAAATTGCTGTTGTGGATCAAAGCAATGCCGCCGCCTTCTTGCAAAGCTTGGGTTTTGTCCAGGGTGACGGATAGCTTGCCTGTGGGTGTTTCAAATGAAGCAGAGTATTGACTTAATAGCTCAAAAAATTGCTTGGAGTCATTAAATTCGCCTGGGGGCAAGAAAACTGCGATCGCAGCGCTGAATTGATTGCCCAAATCTAACTTCCGCGATATTACCCACAAAGCTGCTAGAGCTTTGTACAAAGCGCTACTGTACTTCAGTCCTGCCAAACCAATGTGAGCATTG
Source organism: Microcoleus sp. LEGE 07076 (assembly GCF_015207455.1). Lineage (GTDB taxonomy): Bacteria > Cyanobacteriota > Cyanobacteriia > Cyanobacteriales > Microcoleaceae > Microcoleus. The sequence goes on along the minus strand of NZ_JADEWV010000370.1, from coordinate 1,029 downwards.
AATTGCGCTGCTGCCAGGTAGCCAACGGCTCGACATTCATTGCCAATTGCCACCCAAGCAATATTTTCGGGAGATGCCGATGCAAGGTTAGGTTTTGTGAAACAATTGGCTATGTCTTGGCTCACCGGCCCCACCTGCGATTCCATTACAAAGGAGCTTGCTTTACTGCCTGTTTGCGAACTTTGGCAAAAAACTCTAGTAGATAAGCCGCCAAAATCTATGGCCAGAATTGCATCTGGTATTGATGGTTTTTTCTTCATAAATGCTGGCTTTTATTACGTTATAAAATGATAGTATTGGCTTCGATTTAAGTTTGACCTCACCAATTTCGGTGGTTTAGGATAGTTAAAATAGCCCCCTCCAAATGGCGGGGGACAGACTGCCTTTCAAGGAAAACATCTCGTTTGTGTTGGTTGCTTTGCGCTTCCTACAAAGAGCAACTATGTCAAGGTTGCGCTAAGATGAAAGGCCAAGGATTAATTTTGATAACTATCCTGTCTTCGTTTAACTCAAGTTGAGCCGGGATTTCTGGAGCTTCAAAGAAATAAATTGGGTACGGTAATCTTCGGGTAGCTTGATTTGATGTTTCCGCTCAAAACTCTGCAACTCTTCTTCCGCAAGCGTTTGCCTCAGTTTGTATTGGTGAGAATCTGCGCGTGTTCCGTGCAGATTTTTATCTTCTTGCTGCAAGGGTTGAAGCAGTTCTACTAATTCTTTAATATTCTTTGATATTTTCAATTGCCGATTCCAGAGAGCAATCCATCATATCCCAGTCAATGCCATCATCGGGGAACAGCGATAATTGTCCAGGCGAGACGTTTGATTGACCGCGATTGTGATAAGAAAGGTGGCAGGCGGTACAAAGAGCAATTAAGTTTTCTGGGCGATTATCCTCTGGTATCCGGTTGCGGTGGTGCACTGTTAAAGTTAAGGAACAACGTTCGGATTTGGTTAAGCCGCTTTGTTTACCGGGTCTGAGGCATTGTTGGTTGCACTTAGCACAGCGCCAGAGCGCACTTTCTTTCACCG
>NZ_JADEWV010000369.1 GCF_015207455.1 Microcoleus sp. LEGE 07076 | reverse complement strand
TCCCAATTTCCAATACTCAATTTCTAATCACAACTAACAACTCACAGTTATTGGTTGTTGGTTATTGGTTATTGGTTATTGGTTACTCGCTACGAATTCCCAATTTCCAATTCTCAATTTCTAATCACAACTAACAACTCACAGTTATTGGTTGTTGGTTATTGGTTATTGGTTATTGGTTACTCGCTACGAATTCCCAATTTCCAATTCTCAATTTCTAATCACAACTAACAACTCACAGTTATTGGTTGTTGGTTATTGGTTATTGGTTATTGGTTACTCGCTACGAATTCCCAATTTCCAATTCTCAATTTCTAATCACAACTAACAACTAACAACTAACACTCAACACTCAACAGCCAACAGCCAACACTCAACATCAACATCAACAAAAGTGCAACCGGAATTTATATTACCCACAGCGGTAGGCTGGTGCGGCAACGTTGCACCCAAGCCTTGCCGAAGTGTCGAACCATCAGGAAACTGCACGCGCCATTTTCCTAGAATTAATCCCGGAATCGTTACATCTTTCACCGACGAAAATTGATTGTTTTGGGGTAGGGAAACGGCAATGCCCTGTCCGACAATGCTGAGGTCTATTTTTATCTAGCCCTGGGTGATATATTTTGTCCGTACCAGGGCAAAATATAACAAAGCGCTTTCACAAACTCCACTCCCAAACTGCCATGCCTAAAAAAAATCTGATCCCGCTGTTGCTTTTGTTTGCAGTGCTATTTACCCTTTACGGTGACAGTTTAACTTTTCTCCCCAAACCGATAAGAGATACCAGCGTAGCAAGTAGAAAGTTCTTCGTCGGGTTGTGGCCGAATTGGCTGAGACCGAGAGATTTCAACGAGCAAAGAGAACGGGATATTGAAAAATTGCAAAAAACTCCTAATCCCAGTCGATAGTCTTGACCTAGCAGTCAAAACCCGGCTTTTAAACAATACTTAACCATTTCATTGTAGGTTGGGTTAAGCGAAGCAAAACCCTACACTGCAATTTTAGATTGTGGATGATACATCGATACGCTTGGGCTCGAGGATAATTGTAGCGAATTAAATAATTTAGACAAGTTTGTGGGATGGGCGGGACACCCGTCCAGAAAGGATGGGCGGGACACCCGTCCCACAATAACAATAAAGATTGTAAGTTATTTAATTATCATTCCTTAGCCATTTTATTGTAGGTTGGGTTAAGCGAAGCAAAACCCAACAGTACAATTTGAGATTGTGGATTAGAGATTAGAAATTTTTGTCCAATCTCAAATCTCAAATCTCAAATCGATTCAAATTGAGATTTGAGATTTTCCTCCAAGCGGTAAGGTGCAGCGCGCCCTACAGATAGAAGTTCTGCTTCTAGGACTGTTTTAGATTTGTCTTCAAATCTAAAATCGATTAAGCGTGCTTTTTCAACCAGCTAAACATAGCTCGCAAATCTTTGCCAACTTCTTCAATCGGATGTTCTGCTTCCTGACGGCGCATGGAGGTAAAACCCGGTTTGCCGGCTTGGTTTTCGAGAACGAATTCGCGGGCAAATTGACCGGATTGAATTTCGCTGAGAATTTTCCGCATTTCGGCGCGGGTGTCATCGGTGACGATGCGGGGGCCGCGTGTTAAATCGCCGTATTCTGCGGTATTGGAGATGCTGTCGCGCATTTTGGCGAGGCCTCCTTCTACTACTAAGTCAACGATAAGTTTAACTTCGTGCAAGCATTCAAAATAAGCTAATTCCGGTTGGTATCCAGCGTCAACTAAGGTTTCAAATCCAGCTTTAATTAAGGCGCTCAAACCGCCGCACAAAACTACTTGTTCGCCAAAAAGGTCGGTTTCTGTTTCTTCGCGGAAAGTGGTTTCGAGGATGCCGGCTCTGGTGCCGCCGATACCTTTAGCATAGGCCATTGCCCGATCGCGCGCTTGACCGGAAGCATCTTGATATACTGCAAACAAACTCGGAACACCTTCCCCTTGTTCGTAAGTCCGCCGCACCAAGTGTCCGGGGCCTTTGGGGGCTACCATTACTACGTCTACATTGGCTGGGGGCACAACTTGGCCGAAGTGAATGTTAAAACCATGAGCAAATGCTAAAACATTTCCTTCAGAAAGGTTAGGTTCGATTTGTTCTTTGTAAATAGTTTTTTGAACTTCATCGGGCAACAAAATCATGATGAAGTCAGCGGCGGCGGCTGCTTTGTCTACCGGGTGAACAGTTAAACCCGCGTCGGTTGCTTTGGCGGCCGATTTGCTACCGGGATACAAACCGACAACGACATTCATGCCGCTGTCTTTGAGGTTGAGGGCGTGGGCGTGTCCTTGGGAACCGTAGCCAATGATAGCAATTGTTTTGTTGGCTAAGAGGTCTAGGTTAGCGTCCGTGTCGTAATACATACGGGCCATAATGCTTGTCTCCTGAGATGCAAATGGGGTGATTGACTGCAAAACTTTCATTTTATCAAAGTGGAGTGCTTTTTTTGCAGAATTTTTCAGATTAAGATGTGTGCGGGGGAAAATAAAGGTCGATCGCCCTGAATCTAGCAGGGTTTGTCGCGGAGTCTGCGATCGTCAAATATAATTGTCAATAGCTTGCTGTAGTGTTGGAAAAACCTCACATCTTCTTGCATCATTCTCGCTTCACAAGATGCCTGTGAAGCGAGAAAAGTCACTTTTTGTGGAACAGGCCGGACAACCTATTCATAAAAGTTGATTGAGAATGGTGCAACATCTCAAAAAACCCAACTAACTTTTTAAAGATGAAAATAAAATCAATACATCATGTAGCGATTATTTGCTCGGACTACGCAGCATCAAAGCAATTTTATCTAGAAGTATTGGGATGTTCCATTATTAAAGAAACTTTCCGAAGCGAAAGAAATTCTTACAAACTAGATTTGCAAGTCGGAAACGGTGACACCATTGAGCTGTTCTCATTTCCCGACCCTCCCACAAGAGTTAGCAATCCTGAAGCTTGCGGTTTGAGACATTTAGCTTTTGCAGTTGAGGACATTGAAGCATCCGTTGCTTGGTTAAAATCACAACAAGTTGAAGTTGAAGAAATTCGCTTTGACGAGATTACAGAAAGACGGTTTACTTTTTTTAGAGATCCAGACAATTTACCGTTAGAACTTTATGAAATTTAGACAAAATAGCGGTTTAAACTGCGCCAATTTGAGGCAAAGCTAACTGATTTTAAAATGATTGTGCAGCGACAACAAGCGGTAACTAACTGACTAAAAATTCAGGTTTTTGATTGGTTAATATCAAATCCTGTAGCATCGGAACGAGCGAATCGCGAAGACGCTAAGGATCGTCAATTAAATAATTTAGACAAGTTTGTGGGATGGGCGGGAGAGCCCGTCCTTTCT
>NZ_JADEWV010000051.1 GCF_015207455.1 Microcoleus sp. LEGE 07076 | reverse complement strand
CCCTGATAAATGTCGTTTAGATCCGATGCCCGATCCCCCCCAACCCCCCTTAAGAAGGGGGGAACCGGAATTGATCGAATTACCCCTTTTTAAGGGGGATTTAGAGGGAGATTGGCTCAGCTACAAATGAGATTTCTCAAGGTTTTAGGATTTTGATATCCGTGCACTTCCCACCAGACGCCCTCAACAGTTGGTTTTATTTATTTCTCTCTCTCTTTCTTTCTTCTTTTGTTACTCTGCGTCAGGGTGGGCAACACCTTACCAGGCGAAAAAAGTAGACCGGGCAAACTGTTTTCATTCTGAGTGTATTTTTACTGGAAATTGCCAATGCCTGCTAATCTTTTAGAAGATCGAGATTACACAATTATTATTGCCAGAAGCGATGGCAGCAGAGTTCCAGAACATCCTTGGTATGACGAGTGGGTAGAAGCACAGGCATCTTTGATCGACCTAGCCAAAAAATGTCAGGAATTTGACAGCGACGGCATCACCGTTTATGAAGCTTCTACTCCGATGTGGAAGTATAAAAATTCAAATGTTGCTCGGTTAGCTGAAATTTTGCAGCGACAAAATACGGAGCTGGATTCAGTAAACCAGACTGAAATTAATTTGGGAGAACCTCTGAAAAAAGCTTTTAGTGATTATTTTAATCTCAAAACAAAGGGGAAAGGGAAAAAAGGAGCAGTAATTGTTGTAGTCCTTGATAAAAAACCACAAAATACCGCTGCTATCGCTGAAATTATTGTCAGTGCCGCAAATAAAATCGATAAAGATGAAGAAATTGGGGTGAGCTTTATCCAAATTGGGGAGGATTTGCAAACCAGGAATTTTTTGACCGATCTGGATACAAATCTACAGGCTCAAGGTGCAAAGTTTGATATTGTAAATACCAAATTTTGGCACGAAATCAAAAGAAGTTCAGTTGTTCAGTTTCTGATAGGTGCAATTAATGATTAATACTTTGAGTTCTCAACTCGCATCTAATACCAAACCCCGCGACGTGCAGTTTCTCCCAATTGCCACAGATACCGCCGCAGTGCGATCGCGCACTTGGGACAGACTAAAATTTGAAGTAGAATATTCCCTGCAAAAGGGGACAACAGCCAACAGCTATCTCATTCAAGCTGACAAAATTGCTTTGTTTGACCCCCCGGGAGAATCTTTCACTCAAAATTTTCTGGAATCTTTGCAGAAACGAGTGGACTTGAAAAAGCTGGATTACCTGATTTTGGGGCATTTCAATTCTAATCGATCTGTGACGCTTAAATCTTTGTTGGAATTGGCTCCACAGATAGCTTTTGTGTGTACAAATCCAGCGGCGATTGGTTTGCGATCGGCTTTTCCCGAAAAAGAATTAAACATTCTGGTTGTTCGGGGTGAAGAAACTCTTGATTTAGGTAAAGGTCACAAATTAAAATTCATTGCGACTCCGACTCCGCGCTGGCCTGATGAACTTTGTACCTACGATCCGCAAACTAGAATTGCCTTCACTGACAAATTTTTTGGCTCTCACGTTTGTGGCGACCAAGTATTCGATGAAGGGTGGACAGTTTACAGCGAAGATCGGCGCTATTATTACGACTCCCTGCACGCATCTCAGGCGAAACAAGTGCTGACTGCAATGGATAAATTAGCCGATTTGCCAACAGCATTTTATGCTCCCGGTCATGGCCCGATCGTCCGTTACGGCCTCCACGAATTGAGCAATTTGTATCGGGAATGGAGCCAGCAACAAAATTCAAAAGACTTGACAGTTGCTCTGCTTTATGCTTCGGCTTACGGAAATACGGCTACTTTGGCGCAGGCGATCGCCAAAGGAATTACGAAAGCAGGTGTGGCTGTAGAAACTATCAATTGCGAATTTGCCGAACCGGGAGAAATTCAAGAGGCGATCGAGAAATGCGCGGGATTTATCATCGGCACTCCGACGCTAGCAGGACACGCGCCGACGCAAATTCAAACTGCTTTGGGAATTGTGCTCTCAACAGCGGCTAAGAGCAAATTAGCGGGGGTTTTCGGTTCTTTTGGCTGGAGTGGAGAGGCGATCGACTTAGTGGAAAACAAGCTGAAAGATGCTGGCTATCGCATTGGATTTGAGCCGATTCGAGCGAAATTCAAGCCGACGGCGGCGACGATTTACGAGTGCAAAGAGGCGGGTACAGATTTTGCTCAAGCTTTGATCAAATCGCAAAAATTGCGCTCGCCGAAACCGCAGTTGGTGGCTGGGAGCGATCGCACGGAACAAGCGGTGGGAAGATTAGTAGGTTCGCTGTGCGTAGTCTCGGCGAGGCGCGGGGATCTTACGAGTGCGATGCTGGCTTCGTGGGTGTCGCAAGCAACGTTCAATCCTCCGGGTTTGACGATTGCTGTGGCTAAAGATCGATCGATCGAAGCTTTGATGTACGCCGGAGACAAATTTGTGCTCAACATCTTAGCAGAAGGGCGACAGTTGCGGAAGTATTTCATGAAAAACTTTGCTCCCGGAGAAGACAGATTTGCCGGAGTCGAAACAACAGAAGCTAGCAACGGCTGTCCGGTTTTGACTCAGGCTCTAGCTTATCTCGAATGCGAAGTAATCAGTCGAATGGAATGCGGCGATCACTGGGTAGTTTATGCAGCAGTTGAAAACGGTCATTTGTTGAAAAATGACGGGGTGACAGCCGTGCACTTCCGCAAATCTGGCAGTCATTATTAAGCTGCGATTAGGACACCCATTTGCCTCAATCGTGTCAATTTAAGGTCAAAGGTATTCAGAGACTGCTGTTTGGCCGTTAAGGCCAGATCGCCCTGGTACCCCCTTCCCAACGCGGGGGAACAAGACTGTTCTCTTGCGTCAACCGCTACTCCCTTGGAAAGGAGGGGCAGGATTCCTCTCTTGCGTCAACCGCTACTCCCCTTGGAAAGGGGGATGCGAGGGGGATCTGGCCTCTACTATAAACGAGAGATAAAAAGGTTTTCAAGTTTGTAGGTACATCAGGTGCGGATCTGTTAGATTGTCGATCTTTCTTTAGGGCTTTTCGATGGCGACGCACCCTACGGCTTCTTTTATCCGTTACATCCGCTACAAAATCCGTTGCCGAACTTCTTTCTACTAAGACATTTTATTTAGTTCTGTTGCGGTTTGGTTGAGCAGTTCCGTACAGACTTTAACTTGAACAAGGCTAGTAGCAGTTTCTGTTGCTCCTAAGTTAATATGGTTCATTGCTTCGAGAACTTGTTGAATTGCGAGCGCCTGTTGGTTAGCATTCAGAGCAATTTGTTGATTGTTCAAAAATACCTTGTCTATCGCCTGTGCGACACCGGCAAAAATTTCTGTTGTCCCCCTAGCTTGTGCAATTCCTTGTGCTGCGGTTCTTGAACCTTCATCCGTTACCGTCACCGTGTTGCCGATCGCAACTTGAATTTCTTTAGTCAGAACATTAATTTTATCGGCTGATTGTTTGCTTTCATCAGCTAGTCGCCGAATTTCAGTCGCGACTACAGCAAAACCCTTGCCATTTTCCCCAGCACGGACTGCTTCTACAGCAGCATTAAGAGCTAACATATTTGTTTGGTTGGCGATATCTGCTACCAGCTCAGAAATCCCACTAATTTTAACAGTATTTTCGTTCAAGTATGCAATCTGTTTGGCGATCGCCTCTACTTTTTCTTGCAGAATTAATATTCCCTTCATCGTCTTTTCTACAGATTGATTTCCAGACTCGGCTAGGGTTAGTGCTTGATGGGATGAGACTGCTGATGCTTCTGCTTGGTTGGCTGACATGGAGGACGCAACACTTAACTCGTTCATCGTCGCAGTCGTTTGATTCACAGCATTAGCTTGTTGAGATATTGTATATTCTTGGCGATCGACTGCGGCAGTAATTTGCATGGAAGAAGAAACAATCTTTTTGACAGATTGCACTATCGGGTTAACAATATCCCGGCTGACGAGCGCAGTCAAGAATGCTGCGGACAACAAAGCCAGGATCAGAGTACAGACTAGCAAAACTGTCAAACCGTGAATATTCGCTTCAATTTCCTGATGTTTTGTTTCGCCAACTTTTCGCTGGAGTTGGATTAGTGCTGAAAAAGCCTGAACTGTTTCGGCACCAAAAGGAGTTGTCGTAGCTGCGCGATAATCTTCTGCTTCCTTAAGTTTACCTGCTTGCTCCAACTCAAACCACTTAGGTCTGGCTGCAATATACCTTTGATAAGCATCTTGCACCTGACGGAAAGCAACTTGCTCTTCTGCGGTGAGTTCACCTCTGGCATATTCTCGCAGGTTATCGTCAATTATTTTGTATAATTGGGGCTCTTCGGTCAAAATGTCCGATCGCCTCTCTGGTAAAACGATGAACTGTGGGAAGCCGTAACGCAGCTTCCATAAAGCTGACTCTGAGTTGGCTAGAGCCACCGTCCCCTTAACTTGATATGCGTACAATTTCTCGGCATGTTGCGCTAATGCAACAGTGTTCCGCCAACCCACAAATCCGACAACTGCGAGTAAAGCGGTCAAAGCTCCAAAGCTAGCCAACAATTTAGCCCGAATTCCTAAGTTCATTGTTTTTGCCAATTTGCAATAGAGTGTTTCCTAGCAGCGCTATTGATCGGGAATGAGAATTAAATAACTTACACAAGGAAAGTGGGATGGGCGGGACGCCCTTTTTGGAAGAGCGGGACGCCCATCCCACAATAACAATTAAAATTGTAAGTTATTTAATTCGCCATCCTTACTTTTGCTCAGCGGTCTTGGACGGCCACAGATAAATAGCCCCAGAAATCAAAGTTAAAGCCACAGAAACCCAAAAAGCAATTAATGCCGGAAAATTCCACGCCTCAGACAGAGGAGCAATTAAAAGTGCGATCGCCACAATCTGACTCACAGTCTTCAACTTCCCCCAAATATTAGCTCCCGAAATCGTAGTTTTATTAACACGCCAGCCAGCAATTGTCAACTCCCTGCCCAAAATTAAAAACACTCCCCAAGCGGGCACTTTACCCAACTCAATCAACACTAAAAGCGGCGCGAGTACCAACAATTTATCCACCAAAGGGTCAAGAAACTTTCCCAAATCGGTAATTTGATTCAGCTTCCTAGCCAAATAGCCGTCCAGCCAATCAGTAGCCGCAGCAACCACAAAAATCGCAGTGCAAATCCAGCGGCTTTGAGCGCTTGGGTCGTACAAACCGTATAGTAGAAAAGGCACTCCCAGCAAGCGAGAAAAAGTAATCGAATTAGGCAAGTTCATCATAGAAGTCATTAGTCATTGGTCATTAGTCATTAGTCATCTCGTGTCCGGTCGATTGACAACGATAAAATTGGTTTGTAGTGCGTCAGTCAGTGTCCGCAATCCGGGAGCGGACTAAAGTCCACACTAGGACGAACGAACCGTTTTTGCGATCGCAATCGACCAGAAATGATGTCATCAGTCATCAGTCATTAGTCAAGGGAGATAAACAAACATTAAGGGCAATCTTTTGGAAAAAGATTGCCCTTAATTTAACATTTTTTGTAACAGTTTTACTTTTAGCAAAACAGCTTTTAGCTTAAGATTCATCTAATCGCCGCTCACCACAAACTAACAACCCAAAACAGCAGGTAGATTAACACGCACCGTTTTTGCTCAATACAACCCAAATTGTTTTGTAAATCAGACTGATGTCGTAGAAAACAGACCACTTGCCCTGATAGTCGATATCCATGCGAACAATATCGTCAAAGTCTTTAACTCCCGACCTTCCGTTGACTTGCCACTCCCCAGTCAAGCCGGGTTTGACATTTAAACGTTGCCAGTGAAAATCGTCATAACCAGCAACCTCATCGGGAGTTGGCGGCCGAGTTCCCACCAAACTCATGTCGCCGACTAACACGTTCCAGAATTGAGGCAACTCATCCAAACTCGTGCACCGCAAAAAGCGGCCGACGCGGGTAATGCGCGGGTCATTGTCATTCTTAAAAATGTGACCGTTGGCTTGGTTGGGAACTAAATGTTTGAGCTTTTCTGCACCGACAACCATCGATCGAAATTTCCACATTCTAAAATGCCGCCCTTTGAAGCCACAGCGAACTTGACTGTACAGCAGCGGGCCCGGATTGTCCAACAGCATCACTACCGCCACCGGCACCGCCACCACAGCAGCAATTGCCAGTCCCAGCAGCGAGCCCAAAATATCGATCGACCGCTTCACCTTGCTCGTTACGGAGCAGTGTACCTGCTGTTGCGATACACAAACTTTGTAAGTAAGTTTCGCAATAAACAAGGACAGCATTTCGGACAATACCGATGATTTAGAAGCACCCATCGCAATTTTCATTTGATTGGTCTCAAGTTTCAAAAAGATATCACGTCCATCTTATGAGCCTCGCCAAATCTGGAGAAGATCAACTTCTCGGCTTTGCACAATCTTTAAAAAGCCGCCGCACTTTTATAAAGTTTCTGTGTATTTGCCGTGAAAACGTATAATCTTTGTGTAAAGTTAAGTAAATTTACATACAAAACTTATTCCTGGCCTGCAAAAAAGAATGCCACCGCGGGCCCGCTAGCTTGGGATCGATAGCGATCGGTCACTTTCAAATCTGATCAAATCTGATCAAATCTCAAATCGTGTTAGTCTTGGCCGCCAAAAAACCAATTTCTGCTAGGAATCTTCGGGGAAGACAGGGAGAGTTCCACTACACTTCAATTGCAAAAGTCCTTTCAATCAAATTTTCGGCGTTGGGCGTTGCTGAATACAGCTATGAATTCAATATTTCCCAATTGCTATAAGCCAAGTATGTTGAGTTTTGTAACATCAAGCGAAAAGTTGATTCATAATCAATCCGGGTTACTCATATCGTTTCCGGCTGCATCGGAATAATCAAATCGAGTCAACACTTAGCACTCAACAATTCAGTTTTTCGACCCGCCCGTCAACAGTCAACAGTCAACAGTCAACATCATGAGGAGTGCAACCGGAATTGATATCATCCCCTATATGGTGGTATGGTGCGTCGCTACTACTTAGCTATCAATAACCGGGATTGTCGAAGAGCCGCACCCTACTGATCCGACTAAAGGAAGCTAGTGTTGCTTGAAGCTAGAATCCCCGTACCTTCAGGTCGGGGAGTATATCAAGGATGTACTCTAATTATTAAAGTGCTTCAGATAGATAAGCTGTTCTGCATTTAAATTGAATGTCAAAAAAAAATCTAAATCTTGTGGGGTGTCCCGCCCGCCCTGAAGATGCGATTTAAATGCGTGACAGCTTAAAAGCCATTAGTAATCTCAGTATAATTACTTAAAAAGGGGGAATACTGAATATTAAATTAGTAGTTTTTACAGTTTGCTAATCAGTAGTTTTGCGGATGGTAATCACAAAAAATTAAGTTACCATCTATCTCAGGTTATCAAAGTGCCTCCACTCTTTTTCGTAAAGTCCCAGTTGCGATCGCATCAGCCTGAGTTCAATTGACTCATTGCCATTAATTTTTAGGACGCTTTCAGAAATTTTTGGTGAGGGGTCAACCCCCACATTCAAAAAATTTTTAAAGAGATTGAATTCAGCTATACTTACACTTAACTACTCACTTTTTGTTGACAGGAGAATTGAAATGAAAGACCTTCTAGATATCATAGAGAAAAAAAATCAGGAGTTTGCTGAGTTGCCATTTTTCGAGTACATGAAAGATGAAAGTGTTGAACCTCGGCAAAAACTGGCATTTGCGCCAGTGATTACCCCACTGGCGCTCGAGTTCAGCGAGTTGTGCAAGCGGGTTTTGCGAGAGGAACCCACGACAAACAAGATTCAAGAAATGGTGAATCGGCACACTCATGAAGAACACTTTCATTGGCAATGGCTGCTGGAAGACATGGAGAAGATGGGCATGAATTATTCCATGCCGTTCAGCGATGTTGTACGATTCATTTGGAGCGATCACACCAAGGTCTCTCGCTCCATGCTTCCTCTGTTTGAACGCTACACCTACCAAGCCGATCCGATCATGAAGCTGGTGGCGATCGAGGTTTCTGAAGTCACAGCCAATGTTTTTTTCCGGGCAACCAATCCGGTGGCAATGCAACTGCAAGCCATGACTGGGCATGAGTTCCGCTATTTTGGTATGTGTCACAATCACATTGAAAATACCCACACACTCCATACACCAGCCTCTTTGCAAGCCATCAGAGAAATTGAAGTGCCAGAGGAGATTCACCAACAAGCGATGGAGTTGATTGATGTCGCCTTTGACTATTTTGCAGAACTGGTGAATGAATTTTTGGTTTACATCAAGACTCATTCCTACGAAAATCCGTTTGGCAAGGCGGCTGTTTCAGAACGATCGTTGACCGCCGTCTAATTTATTGCCATTGGTCAGTTGTTGTAGCGATGGTAGAGGGGATAACGCTTCTCTTCTACCATCTTTTTTCAGTAGTATTATGTTTGTGACAAAGGCTCTCTTTGATTTGTGGTGCTAACTGTATTGCACGGCACAAAATATTGGCAATCGAATCGCCCAATTCTTTGCCATGAGGCATATAAGCTATATAAATCACCGGCTCGCCAGGAGACCCGTTACAAATGGCTGGTGTCGCATTTATCCCATACGTTTTTGCTCAAAAAAATATGAGCGCAGTTTAAAAGTAACCTTCAGTGTAGGTAGACTAGATATATTGTGTTGAAAAGAGTTTATGCTAAAGAGCTTGATTGACATTCCAGGCTATCGAATCGATGAAACGATTTATACAAGTTCGAGAACTATTGTTTATCGGGGCTGTCGAGAGTTCGATCGAACTCCCGTTGCGATCAAACTTCTAAAAACAGCTTATCCCACCCTAGCTCAATTAGCACAGTTCAAAAACCAATATACGATCGCCCATACTCTGAACATTCCTGAAGTTGTCCGTTCCTATAGTCTGGAGAGCTACCAAAATCAGCTTGCTCTAATTATGGAGGATTTCGGAGGCATTTCACTCAAGGAATATGCAGCGCTTTGGGCTCGGCAGTCTCAAGAAAGTATCTCACTTCACAAGCCTCCTAGCTGCCAGCCACAATTTTTCACCGAATTTTTGCAAATTGCCATCGCCCTCGCCCAATCGCTCAACAATCTCTACAGTAATGGCATTATTCATAAAGATATCAAGCCTGCAAATATTCTGATTCATCCCACCACCAAGCAGATTAAGCTGATTGACTTTGGCATCGCTTCCCTGCTGCCGAGAGAAACGCAACTTTCGACCAGTCCTTCAGTGCTCGAAGGGACGCTGGCGTATTTATCTCCCGAACAAACCGGGCGGATGAACCGGGGCATTGACCACCGCACCGATTTCTATTCGCTAGGCATCACCTTCTACGAATTGCTGACTGGCCAGTTGCCGTTTCAATCGGATGATGCGCTCGAACTGGTACATTGCCACATCGCCAAACACCCCCCCGCCGTCCATAACCTGAATCCTGCCGTGCCACCGCTCCTCTCGGAGGTGGTGAGCAAACTGATGGCGAAGAATGCAGAAGACCGCTATCAGACCGCCTGGGGACTGAAGCACGACTTGGAAATCTGTTTGCAGCAGTGGAACGCAACGGCCATCATTGTGCCGTTTAAGCTGGGAGACCGGGATACTTGCGATCGCTTCATGATTCCTGAAAAGCTGTACGGTAGGGAGGCGGAAGTGGCCATGCTGGTGGCAGCCTTTGAGCGGGTGCAGCAGGGAGCCACCGAACTAATGCTAGTGGCGGGCTTTTCCGGCGTGGGCAAAACCGCCGTCGTCAACGAAGTGCACAAGCTTATCGTGCGGCAACGCGGGTACTTCATCAAAGGCAAGTTCGATCAATTTCAACGCAACATCCCATTCTCGGCGTTGGTGCAGGCATTCCGTGACTTGATGGGGCAACTGCTGACTGAGAGCGATGCCCAGATCGATCTCTGGAAAACCAAGATTCTGGCTGCACTCGGCGAGAATAGCCAAGTGATCCTGGAGGTAATTCCAGAACTCGAACGAATCATTGGTGAACAGCCTCCGGCATCGGAACTGTCGAGCAGTGCAGCCGAAAATCGCTTTAATCTGTTGTTCCAAAAGTTTATCCAGGTTTTCACCACGCAAGAGCATCCCCTGGTGGTTTTTCTCGATGACCTGCAATGGGCAGACTCCGCCTCACTCAAGCTGATGCAACTGCTGATGAGTGAAGCAAAAAGCCACTATTTACTGCTCGTGGGTGCGTATCGGGATAACGAAGTTTCGCCCGCGCATCCGTTAATGCAGAGAATAGAAGAACTGCTACAGCTATCGGTGACAATCAATAAAATTGCTTTGTCTCCGTTGAGACCCCTCCATCTCAACTACTTGATTGCCGATACTCTAAATGCCTCACCAGAGCAAGCAATTTCCTTGACAACGTTCGTGTATCAACAGACTAAGGGTAATCCTTTCTTCAGCAATCAATTTCTTAAATCGCTTCATGTCGATCGACTAATTGTATTTGATGCCTCGGTGGGCCGTTGGCATTATGACATCGCCTCAATCCGCTCTATGAGCCTGATTGAGGATGTGGTGGAATTTGTGGCCAAGCAATTGCACAAGTTGTCATTGGAAACTCAAAATGTCTTGAAACTGGCGGCTTGTATTGGCAACCAATTCGACCTGGAAACCTTGGCGCTCGTGTACGAGCAATCTACCACAGAGACGGCTGCTGCTTTGTGGCAAGCCCTCAAAGAAGGACTGATTTTGCCTTTGGGCGGCGAGGGGTACAAATTATTCCCGGCGGATCGTTCGACATTTGCTGCAGAAAATGCAACCATTCCTAACGACCACGAAAAACTCATCGTCTCTTACAAGTTTCTTCACGATCGTGTTCAACAAGCCGCCTACTCGTTAATTCCAGAGGATAATAAACAGGCGACTCATCTCAAAATCGGGCAACGGCTGTTGAAAAATGTGCCAGAAGCCGAGCGAGAAGCCAACGTTTTTGAGATTGTGAATCACCTGAATATGGGTATCGAGTTGATCCGATCGCCAGATGAGCGGGAGCAACTGGCTCAACTCAACCTGATAGCAGGACGAAAAGCTCTCGCTTCCACCGCGCACAAAGTTGCTATTGAGTATTTGACCGGGGGAATCCGCTTGCTGCCATCGGACGGATGGCACCGTCAGTATGCGTTAACCCTGTCTCTGCACAAGTCAGCGGCGATCGCAGCTTATCTCTGCGGAGCCTATGAGCAGATGGAGCAACTGGGTGAGATCGTGATGCGGCAAGCCAAGACTTTGCTTGATCGCGTCGGCATTTACGACATCAAAATTCAGGCCTATACAGCCCAAAATAATGTACTCGCTGCGATCGCGATCGCTCGGCAAGCGATGGCACAGTTCGGCCTGGTTTTTCCTCTTGAGCCAACCCAGGCTGATATTCAGGCGGCTCTGCAAGAAACGGCTGTTTTGGTGGACGGGCGCAATCAGGAAGAACTGGTCGATTTGCCAATGATGACGGCTGCAGACAAACTGGCAGTTGTTCAAATTGTGGCCAGTGTGGCTCCCAGTGTTTATATTGCCACCCCGAATCTGTTTCCGCTGCTCATTTTGTCACAAGTAAAAGCTTCGATTCAGTATGGCAATGCGCCCTTTTCTGCGTTCTGCTATGCCTGCTACGGAATTCTTCTAAACGGGATTTTGCAAGACGTTGAAGCAGCCGATCGAGTGGGGAAATTGGCATTAGGGTTGAATGCTAAGTTGAATATGAACGCCATTAAGCCGATGGTTTTGTATGTCGTGGGTGCCTTCATCATCTATCTGAAATCTCATCTCCAGAATGCTGTGGAGTTGATGTTGGAAGGCTATCAAATTGCGATCGACACGGGAAATATGTACTACGTCGGCTTCCATGCCAAAGACATTTGTCAGTATTCCTATTTCCAGGGGCGGGAACTGCCTCGCCTAGAAGAAGATATGCAGGGTTATACTCTTCTCCTAGAGAATTTCCAACAAACTACCACCCTCAACTACTGCCGGATCTATCATCAAGCGGTTCTTAACTTATTAGGCAAGGCCCAGAATGCTTGTGTGCTGACTGGTCAGGCCTTCAACGAGGAAGAATTATTGCCTCAGCTAATTGCTGCAAATGAATTTACAGGACTTCATTATTTCTACGTTCATAAACTAATTCTCTGCTACCTGTTTGGGGATTTGTCTTTGGCAATCGCCACTGCTACTCAAGCCAGACAGTATCTAGGAGCAGGCGCCGGATACGCCACGATTCCGGTCTTTCATTTTTATGATTCGCTCACGGCGCTGGCTGTCTATCCTACTGCTACACCGTTTGAACAGGCAGAATTGCTGCAACGAGTTACTGAGAACCAGCAAAAAATGCAAACCTGGGCCACTCATGCGCCCATGAATTATCTGCATAAATTTGAGTTGGTGGCTGCAGAACAATGTCGGGTGCTGGGTCAAATGTCGGACGCGCTCGATCGCTACGATCGGGCGATCGCGGCCGCCAAAGCCAACGAATACACGCAAGAAGAAGCCCTCGCCAACGAACTTGCGGCTCGATTCTATCTCGATTGGGGCAAAGAAACGATCGCTCGGGTTTACCTGACGAATGCCTATTATGGCTATGGACGCTGGGGTGCGGAGGCAAAGTTAAAGGACTTAGAACAGCGCTATCGGCAACTTTTGGCTCCGATCCTGCAAGGCGAGGATCCAAGCTCTTCGAGCCAGGGTGTTCGTTCCACCACCATCGGCCAGGGACGCAACGGTTCCACCATTTCCGAAAATCTCGATTTAGCAACGGTGATCAAAGCATCTCATGCGCTGGCTGGAGAAATTGAGATCGATAAGCTACTAGCAACGTTGATGCAGGTAGTGGTTGAAAATGCCGGAGCCGAAAAATATGTACTGTTGCTACGACCTGAAAAAAATTGGGTGATTGTCGCCCAAAATTCAACTAATGCGGAGATCGAAACTCCCTTAGAAGTTGCGACCCAACGCCTCGAACTCAGTGAAACTTCGGAATTTTGGTTGCGATCGCGCCCCTTGCAATCAAGTCGCGACATTCCCCACTCCATTGTCAACTATGTCTCCCGCACTGCCGAGCCTTTAGTGCTGGACGATGCCAGACGGGAAACGACTTTTGCCACGGATCCCTACATGATGCAACAACAGCCCAAAAGCTTGCTGTGTATGCCAATTTGTAATCGCGGCAAGTTGATTGGCATGGTGTATCTGGAAAATAATTTGACCATCGGCGCTTTCAGTCGTAACTGTCTGGAAGTTCTGCGGTTGCTCACGGCGCAGGCAGCGATCTCGCTGCAAAATGCAATACTATACAACAAGCTTGCTGTGGCAAAAGTGCAACTGGAGAAAGCAAACCATACGCTGGAAAAGCGAGTCGAGCAGAGAACTCAGGAATTGCACGAAAAAAATCAACATCTTTTTGCCACCCTAGAGGAACTGCAACGGACGCAAACCCAATTAATTCAAACTGAGAAAATGTCAGGTTTGGGGCAACTGGTAGCTGGAGTTGCCCATGAAATCAACAATCCCGTGAACTTCATTTACGGCAATCTGATCCACACTGCTGAGTATACGCAGCATTTACTGGAGTTAGTGGAGCTTTATCAACAGACCTATCCAGCGACAAACCGCCAAATTGAAGAGAAAATTACAGAAATCGACTTGGGCTTCATGATGGAAGACTTGCCGAAAATACTCACATCAATGAATGTAGGAGCCGATCGCATTCGTCAAATTGTCCTCTCGCTGCGAAACTTCTCGCGACTGGATGAAGCAGAAATGAAGCCTGTTGACATCCATGAGGGAATTGACAGCACACTCATGCTTTTGCAAAATCGGCTGAAAGCAAAACCCGATTGTCCTGCCATTGAAGTCCTAAAGGAATACGACGATTTACCAAAAGTAGAGTGCTATGCAGGTCAGTTGAACCAGGTATTTATGAATATTCTGGCAAACGCCTTTGATGCTTTAGATAAATACAACGCTCAGCTTTCTGCGAAAGATGCACTCAATCATCCCAGTTGCATCACAATTCGGACTAAGTTATTGACTGACGATACTCAGCTCAGTCATTCTAAAAGAGTGGTGATTCAAATTCAAGACAACGGTTCAGGGATGACGCAAGAAGTGAGACAGCAGGTGTTTGACCCCTTCTTCACCACAAAACCTATTGGTCAAGGAACTGGATTGGGACTGTCAATCAGCTATCAAATTGTAGTTGTTAAACATAGTGGCTCACTCCAATGCTTTTCTGAACCCGGTCAAGGGGCTGAATTCAGGATTGAAATTCCTGTTAGGCAAAGGAGTGTTGTGGCACTTAGGAAATTAGAGTTGTAACTTGCTGCAACTGATTTCCAGGGAGCATCTCTGTCGGAAAGCAGCCCTGCTCGAAATTGAAGACAGGAGGGAAGAGGAATAAAGAAGGAGTCAAAAGAAGTGTTTTTACTCTGATGAGATGCTCCAGGGATGAGTAATCCGGATTGATGATCAATCAACTTTTTGCTTGATGTTACAAAACTGACTATAGCTGGCTTATAGCAACTGGGAAATCTTGAATTCATAGCTGTATTCAGCAACGCCAGTTATCCTTCTGATACAACCGGATTTGAGATCAGGAATGAGAATTAAATAACTTACACAAGGAAAGTGGGATGTCCTGGCCGCCCGTCCAAAAAGGGCGGGCGGGAGATCCCAGAATAACAATTAAAATTGTCAGGAATGAGAATTAAATAACTTACCATTTTTATTGTTCTTGTGGGACGGGCTCTCCCGCCCATCCCACAATTATGTGTAAATTATTTAATTCGCGATCCTAAGTTATTTAATTCGCGAGCCTAAGTTCTGGACTTTTAAAAATTGGGATAACTATCGATGGGAACATCCCAAGCAATTGTTAGCGGTTCCAATAATTTTTGCTGGCTCGATCGGGCGAGGGTGTTTAAGTATTCGCGAACAACCGTAGCGTGCTCGATATTCAAGCGATAACCGCGCGTGACATCTTCAAAGAAAAGCGGCTCGGCCAAAATTGCTTGCCAATCTGGATTTTGCCTCGAATCCTCGGCTAGCAGCATGAAATCTTCCTCCTCCGGCAAAAGTCCGGCCGGCAATTTTCCTTCCAAAATCTCGCGAATCCGGGACTCACAGGTGCGGGTATTCACGCCTTGGCGTTCCAATAACTGCAAAATTTCCTCAAAGCTCTGAGTTTCGACACCCAAAACCTGCATTAATTCCCACAGCAGAAAAAAGTCATTGTACTGGTGCTGCGCCACATCCAAAATTTGAGGATAAAGAGCCAAACTCGCCAACCCGCAGGCAACTAAACCAATTTTTTCGGAGATATTTGTACTTGTAAATACAGAATATATTTCAGAATTGTGAAGCTCTGAAATATCTCGATCGCCCTCGAACTCTTGATGTTGAACGACGATCGCATTCGGCAACTTCTGTCGCAACCAGCGGGCGATCGCGGGCCAAGCACCCATACCTCCGGCACAAATCGCCTGATTAATCCCCGCCGGCGACATTCCCGCGCGGCTCAACAAAGCATTTAATTCGCGATTCAACTGCTGCACAAAAGGCACTAAAACCAAACTCTCCAAATCTCTACGCTTCACATCCCAATGCTGCTGGCCGATATTCAAAACAAAACTTTCTTGATGTTGCAAAATAACTTTCAAATGCCTTGCCGCCTCTAACAATTGCAGCCCAAAAGCAGAACCTTGCAACCGCTGCTGCAATTGATAGCGACTCGGTAAATCGGGATGCCCCGGACGCGGCAAATCGATCGACATTCCCCAAGTTTCATTTTTAGCCAACAACTGACAGATAATATCCTGATCGAAAGCATCACCAGCAGCATCAAAACTTTGGCAAATAAAATCAGCACGAGTTAAATCCTGAAGATTGGACGGGAGTTCGACTAAAGCTAATTCCACCGTTGCCGCCCCCGCATTTAGAATCAAAGTTCCCCCGCTAAAAGCCGAAGCATTCACACTTCTAGGTGCTGCTTCTGCGAGGGAGCCCATAACAGAATCGGGCGCTGGCGACTGTAGCAAATCGGGATTTTTCCCAGGAGTTACAGCAGCCACCAAAGTGGCGATCGCATCTGGGACCACAAAAATTTGCGAAGCCGAAGCCACCAGATCCGCGCCCAAAACCGCCTCCTGCAGGTTAAACCGATAAGCATCCGACCAGCCCGCCGGAGTCCCCAAAATTACACCCTGCAAGTCTAACAGGGCCGCATCGAGAGTTTCGGCCATGAGTCCGGAAGCTTTACAGATCAAATTAGAAACTGGCAAAGCAAAATTCGCCTCCGGCATTGCAGCATCCAAAACTTCCCCCTCGCCGCCAAATTTTTGCCCCTGCTGACTCGGATTCAAAGTAGCCAGCAGCGCCCGCACACCTTGCAGCGGTATGGCGATCGACAAAGCCCGATCCGGAGACCACTGCAACAGCGGTTCGTACATCCCAGCAGTTGCGCGCTGATAAGGAATACTGACTTTTAAAGGCAATTTAAAATTTTGCAGCAAAAACTCTCCTGCAGGCAAAGCCAACTGCCGGCATCCCACCGACTTGACTGTAACCTGGGGGCTTGTAGCGCTTGGGGCTGTTTCCTCCATCACCGCAACCGAGGGAATCCGAAAACTGGCGCGACGATCGGACGTACCCTCAACCTGCGATGCTTCCCAGTAAATCGGGTACAACTGACTGCTGGCGCGATCGACCAAAGCCGCGGACATTCCGCTGGAACCGAAATCAATGCCCAAATACCAGCGAGAATTTGGCCGAGTCCGGGATGAAGGGGCGATCGCACCTACAACAGAATGGGCTGGCGACTCTTGCTGCCGCGTCTTCTCGCTGAGTCCGGTTTGTTCCTCAACAACTTCGGATTTACTCTCTGTTGGGATTAGGGTTTTTTTTTTGCTTTCTGGAGGACTCGATCGCACTGCGTCAGTTTCGGCAGTGTCCATCAAAGCTCGATCGGTCTCGGTCAAACTAGCCAAAATGTCGTCTAGCGTCAATTTAGACTCATCTTCCTCAGCCAACAAATCATCCCCAAGTTCGTCTTCTAAAACAAACGGTTCATCCTCAGACGAGAGTTCCAACACATCCGAGAACAAATCCTCCAGAGTGCCGAGTTCTGCCTCTGCGGCCTCAGCAAAGGGATTTTCTGCACCGCCCTCGGAATTCGCCGCCAAATCCAAGCTGTTAACCGCGCTTAAATTCGATCGCCGTTGGCCAGTTTCCAATCCCTCCAGATTGTAGAGGTCTGTCTCCAAAAGTTCCAGAGTATTGTTATCCAAATTTAGAGCTCGATCGAGGTCATTTTCTAATGCCTCTACCGGCAGCAAATCCTCGTCCGGCGAAGCTTGGATGTAGCCATCATCGAGCCGCGGCGAGGATGTGTCGAACTCGCCAGTGCGAACATCAGCGGCACTGGGTTGGTGCGGGCTAATTTCGGGAGGCGCGCTCAAAGTCGGCGGCCCCGGTACCGCAGCAGTGTCGAAATCCTCGCCTTGGTTTTGAACTGTTTCTAGATTTTCTCGATCGTCCGAGTCAAGTTGCGGCGCGATCGAACTTTGGGTTGGCGGTTCTGAAACTTGAGGTACTGTTGGCGCGATCGAACTGAGGGCTGACGGTTCTGAAACTTGAGATACTTTTGCAACTTGCGGTTCAAATAAATCTTCACTATCTAAAGTCAGATCATCTACCGAATTACCGATTACGAAGTCAGAATTTTCACCTACTAATAAATCTTCCAGCGATTCCCCTTCGTCCAGCAGATTTACCAACAAATATTCAGCTTTATTTAGAGATTCGGTAGTTTCCCAATCTGCCTCTTGAAAATCAACCAATTCACTCCCAGCAGCACTTTCATCATTTTCTAACGTGAAATTTTCGAGTTCGAGTTCGAGTTCTGCGACTTCTTTTCCCACGAACAAACTCGCGTACAAATCTTCAACATCTTCGCCATTTTCTGCTAAAATATCTTCCGACTCTGTGTCGGCAAACCGAGTTGCAGAGTCTGGTGTTTCTGGTGCAGAACCAAACAAATTATCTTCCAAATCTGAGAACGAGAGAGGAGCTTCAATACGATCTCTCTGGCCCATCAACTGTCCCGATTGCGAAGAAATTTCTGTACCCGCGTAGGGAAATCGATCTTGCTGTGCGAATTCGCCGCTGCGATTTTTACTGGCCCTGGCCGAGGGTTCGATCGCCGTATTTGAGGGGGCGGGAGGGACTCCAGAGCGGTCTGCTACGGTTGGGGTTGTAGTTTCGAGATTTGCCAGGGCGATCCTCTGCGAGGGCTTCGCCAACGGCTGCTGGACGTAGGAAGAAGCTTCTCGTCCCAACTGTGCCGCCAGCGCGTGGTTGACAAAAGCCGCGACCATCGCCTCGCTCTGCTGCCTCAAACCGTACATATTTTCGATTCCTTGCCCCAAGGAAGTTTGATAGCTTTGCAACTTTGCTTCCAAAGCCTCGAACACCATACCCACCGTAGAATCGAGTTCCACCAGCAGGCTCTCGGCACGAGCTTGAAACTGTTCCATTTGCTCGAACCGGCTCGCCGATATCAACAGCAGGTGTTCTTCTGAAGTTTGTGAATTTAAAGCCGATTGCTCCGATTGTGGTGCGCTGCTTTGCAACAACTGATTTTCTAGGCTACCGAGAATTTGGGAGAAATCGCGATCCAAAGTTTCTGCCAAGCGGCCCGTCAGTACCTGCAAGAATTCAGAAATGATTTGCTGTTGGTTCGCTTGTTGTTGAGCTAGGGATTGTTGCTGCTGCCGTTTTGCTTCTAGTTGTTTGATTTCTTGAATTAGAGCTTGCTGCTGTTGTCGCAGAGCTTCTATATCTTCTTGGAGCGGCCCGGTGAGGGTGGAACGCAGGTTGCTAATTTCTCCGGTGACGGCAAGCATAATTTGCTCTGCTGCTGAGGGAACCGGCGGCATCGGCAATTTGGGAACAGGAACTGGTACTGGGCGGACACTTGGGCTTCTGGGCCTGTCGCCGGCCGCTAGCTTTGAGTCTGAGGAAACGAGATAAGTGCGAACTCGCTCTAAAAGTTGGCGCTGGTGGACAGTATCGATAGAACCCGTCCAAGGCAAGCGGGGGGCGGGCTTGCTGAGTACCTCGTCAATCTCAGCAATTAGTGCTTGAATTTTGTACTTCTGAGAATTCAAGGGCGGAACCTCTGGGAATGCGACTTGGGAGAAACTTTATTAAAAAAAATTGAAGTCAGGCGGCAGCTATGCCAATAGATCGAATAATCTGAATGGGAGTCCGTCAATAATGGACTAATATTTTGTGACAACTTTGAATTAATCTTTTGCTTTTGCCTTCGGATGACTTCTATTGCCCATCATAGGTTAGCCGGTACTTCCGCATCAAATGCTCGCTTCTACCAACTGCAAGGGAACTCAAATTCTGGGGCTACTTTCCTTTTTCGTCGGCAGGTTTGGGTCGATGCCCCAAGAGGGATAAGCTGTGCTTGACGAAATGCAGGCTGTCACCGGCTAGGCTTTGGTTCGCCACACCGGTCATCGGGAGTTTGGCAAGAGCGGCCAGTTTCAAAAAAAATGCAACTTTATGTCCGGGTCCAAACTCACAAGCTGTTGCAAAAATAAACATTGCATATTCAGGCCTCGCTCGCGTGCCCACCCCACAATTATGTGTAAATTATTTAATTCGCGATCCTTATCGAGTAACTCATTCCCGATTCTTCAATTTTCAATTCTTCAATTGTCGGACTTGGGATGCCGGGATTCGGTATTGTGCCGATACAATTGATTTGAACAACCTTATATAATAGCTTTTTATCTGTCTCCACGGCTAGAGATTAATGGTACAATAGTTTCGGGGTAGCAAAAAAAGGTTGTTGGAAACTGCGTCGGTTTCGCGAGCTGCCAGGGCCAACCTTGTAAGTACAAAATTATTGTGGATATTCCGGATATTGCTGAGATTTAACTGATTTGAGGCAGTTGCGGTTGGATTTGGTGGCTACTTACTCGGTTTGGGGACTTGCGCTGTTTCCCTGTGCCGATCGACAGCAGGGCCAGCTCGATCGCAAATCTCTCAGGAGTGTTAAGCTTGTGTTCGCCCAGTGCTGGTCTTCGGTAACTCGATCGGCACAAGGAGCTTGCCGCCCTGCTTAAATTTTGTTAATAAAATTTGCGCGGGGGTATATAGCCTTTGTCACTTTAGTGAGGTACGAATTTTGACCGAAAAAGCTTGACAATGTAAGGGTTACAGCATACCTCAGCATACATCATGTTTCTGATAAACGCTATATGCCTACAAAATTATGGTATAGTCTTTAGTCTCTACCTCGCCATCAGAACTTGAGGCTATTAATTTCCATATTCGATGGCTCGACCGCCAACATTTAGAGGTAAAATTGGTAAGTTTACATACTTGTTTGTTACATAAAGAAACTGAAATCGAATGACTCGGCTGCCTGCTATTTCTAACTGCCCAGCGCAGCTCAAGCGCGTAAATTAAAATAATGGCCTCATGGAAGACCGCTTTAATACCCGAGATCCGCAGTCTAATATAAATCAATTGATAGTTTCTACTCCTTTTTTTGCAGGTTTACCCGAGGCTGTAATTGAAAGAGCAACTGTCCACATTGTTAGCCGCAGCCATCCGTCAAATCAAGTGATTTTGCTGGAAAATGACTGGGGAACGTCAGTGTATTTTATATTGGATGGTTGGGTGAAAATTCGCACCTACAACCTAGACGGAAAAGAAGTAACACTGAATATTTTAGGGAAAGGAGAACTGTTCGGGGAAATGGCAGCGATCGAAGAAACACCGCGATCGACAGATGTCATCACCCTAGCCCCGACACTGATCGGCAATATGCCAGCTCAGGATTTTGTGCAACTGATTCATACCGAGCCGCTAGCAGGCATTCGGCTAGCTCAACTGATGGCCCGCCGCCTGCGGCAAGTTAACCGACGCCTGCGTTTGCGAGAGTCAGACAGTACCTCGCGAGTAGCAGATATTTTGTTATTTTTGGCTGAGGGGCAAGGGAAAATCATGTCAACAGGAGGTACAGAAATTCCCAACCTCCCACACAGAGAATTAAGCAGCCTCAGCGGGCTGGCAAGGGAAACGGTAACGCGAGTGCTCAGCAAGCTAGAAAAAAAAGGCACAATTCACCGCGAACGTGACGTTTTGTGCATTCCCGACCTGCATGCCTTGGAGCGTCTGTTAGTCTAGAAATATCGCAGACTGCCTGTTTGAATCTAATTCAAATGCACTCTCTGTTAAATATCTGTCAAATCTCTCAAATAACTGATATCGATGATTTTCCCCCGGAGGTAAAGCTGTGAGTTTTAAGAAAATTTTCGCCGCCGTAGATGAGTCAGAATTGGGCCAGCGCGTCTTCAGTCAAGCTTTAGAATTAGCTCTGGGCGATCGGGCCCAGATGATGTTATTTCACTGCGTTACTGTCAACACGATGGGCGAGACAGCAATACCAATTCCTGTAGATTTGGGAATGAATGTCGAGTTAATGGATCGAGCTTATCAAGCTCAACGTTTGCGGTTGGAAAATGACCTAAAACAGTCTTCGGGCTTGCTACAAAATTACTGCGAAACAGCGACTAAACAAGGATTGCAAGTGGAATTTGACTGCAAAATGGATGGAGATCCGGGGCATTCTGTCTGTGAAGCTGCCGAAAATTGGGGCGCAGATTTAATAGTGATTGGGAGGCGCGGCCGCACGGGGCTGACAGAAGCTTTTCTCGGCAGTGTGAGCAATTATGTCGTTCACCACGCATCTTGTTCGGTTTTTGTCATTCAGGAAGTCAAAGCCCAAAAATGATACTGCTGAAAAGTTTTGCCCGGAAAATTCATCTAAAATAAGACTGGCGCGGGTATCTCAACCCGGTTTTTGGGAGCAATATTAAATTTGGGTGCGAGGCTTCCCTACATTGAAACCGAGAATCGGAATTATCTATAGCGCGCAACTTGAGTAAAATCAAAAATCAAAAACTGGGAATCACCCGCATAGGGCGCAAGTACGTTAAAACTGATATCTTGCACCTGTGGCAAAAACCGGGTTTCTGACTGCAAATTTAGCATCACAACCTATCTCTATGGTTCAGAAACCCGGTTTTTAATAGCTTCCACACGAAGGGTGCAACATCTCAGTTAAAATCTCAAATCTCAAATCTCAAATCTAAAATCGGATGAGTGATTTTTTGTCAGCAGATGCCGCGTCTAATTCGGGCAGTTCACCGAGTACAAATAACGATCGCCAAACCGCAGCTATTTCAGATAATGCGGGCGCGTCCCCAAATCGAGATCCGCTTCCTGGCGACAATCGCCCGGAAGCGCCTTTGAGGCTCGTAGAAACGGCATTTTTGGCAAGTACCGCTAGCTTAATTTGGCTGGTAAATTATTACTTTCCGCTGGGGCCTTTGCTGCGGGTTTTTTTCCCGATACCCATCGCCCTGGTTTACCTGCGCTGGGGCAACCGAGCGTCTTGGATGTCAGCTTTGGTATCGGGTTTGCTGCTGTCGGTACTCATGGGCCCGACGCGGAGCATTTTATACGTGATTCCTTTTGGAGTTATGGGAGTTGCGCTGGGAGGACTTTGGAGACACAAAGCGAGTTGGTCTGCTTCTATTAGTTTGGGCGCGCTAATTGGTACTATCGGCTTCTTTTTTCGGTTTTGGCTGCTGTCAGCTTTGGTGGGCCAGGATCTCTGGGTTTATATCACTGTCCAGGTAACAGAGATGGTGGAATGGGCGTTTGTGAAGCTTGGCTGGCTGATGGTGCCGAGTTTGGAGGCAATTGGGGCGATCGCCGCCGGGATGATTTTGGTTAACAATATTGTTTATTTATTTGTAGTGCATTTGGTAGCTTTGCTGCTGCTCGATCGTTTGGGAAATCCGATTCCGCGGCCGCCGCGCTGGGTGCAGGTTTTAATTGATTATGAAGAGTAGTTCTTGGCCAAACAGGCCAAACAGGCCAAACAGGCCAAACAGGCCAAACAGGGCATACCTCACTTTTTTGAGCAAGGCTGTATTAGTTATTGTTACCGACAAATAACAAATAACAAGTAACAAATAACAAACAACAAATAACAAATAACAAACAACAAGTAACAAATAACAAACAACAAATAACAAGTAACAAATAACAAATAACAAATAACAAATAACAAATAACAAATAACAAATAACAAATAACAAATAACAAATAACAAATAAATGATTGGTATTTATACAGAAATTGAACAGGGCCAGCGATGGCTCGATCGCTATCGGGGACAGCAACCGATATTTGCCTGCGTGTTAGGATTTACCGCGACAGGCTTAATTCCGGGGATTTCCGCGGCAGGAGCAACTCCGCGCGATCGACAGTTTACTTGTTTGGCAGATGCAGAATTTTTGTATAACGGCCCCCAACCCTCACCCCAATATCCTTTGCCGCCCCTAGAAGCCGGCGCCTCTCCGGTACTGATATCTCGCGCTGTAGTCGAAGCTTTGGAAATTCCGCTTTACCTGTTCAATGCTGGTTTGCCTCTCCCGACTCCGGTATCTGCAATTGATTTGGGCGGTACTGCGGCAAAGTGTCTGATTTCTGGGAATGCTTTAGAACTCGAAACAGTCAAACATTTGCTGGAACAAGGGTTGATTTGGGGAGCTAAACTGGGTGCTAAAACTAATGGCAGCTATTTAATTTTAGGGGAATGCGTAGTTGGGGGAACGACTACTGCTTTGGCCGTGTTAATGGGTTTGGGTATTGCAGCGGCGGGCAAGGTTAACAGTTCTCACCCTCGCTGCAATTACGCTCAAAAATTGGCTGCGGTGACAGCGGGACTCAATAATGCTGAGTGGGAAATTGGCGGACAAAGTAGCACTCCCGTGGAATTGGTGGCGGCGGTGGGCGATCCGATGCAGGTGGCGGTGGCGGGAATGGCGATCGCCGCGAGTCGGACTTGTGGGGTGCTCTTGGCTGGCGGCACGCAAATGCTGGCAGTCTACGCTTTGATGCAGGCCTTAGCCCGCGAATATGCTCTGTTGTGGTGTCCCGAACAAGTTGCGGTGGGGACTACTCGTTGGGTAGCAGAAGACCCGACAGGAGACACTGTAGGACTTGCTAAGGATATTGGCGGTGTGCCTCTGTTGGCCGCGCAGCTCAGTTTTGGGGGTTCTCGCTATGGGCAACTGCAAGCTTACGATCGCGGGTACGTTAAAGAGGGTGTCGGTGCCGGAGCCTGTGCGATCGCCAGCGGGCTGACTGCAAATTGGACTCCTACTCAACTCCTCCAAGCTGTTGAAGCTTTAGCCTTGCGATGTGAAATCAAACATTAAGCAGGTAGTTATAGCAATCGATAGGGGATTTGTGAACTTCTCTCTTTTTTGCTCTCTCTATGAGTTATCTGCGGTTCGCACAAAAAATCTTGTTCGCTCAAGAAAGATGATTGCTATTTCCACACAAAATGTTGCCTTAATTTGCTATTTTTGTGCTAATTTTGCGACCAAAAAAATTCTTGAATGACTCAAAAATAGACGAGCAGAAATCAACGCAAGTTGTCTTTTTTCGGATGATAATTCCCGATCGCCCGCAGCAATATTTAATTAGACCCGCCTGTTTGTTGCGAGTGAATTCTTTTGGATAGCAACTGTTCTTCCAAGGCTGCAATTCGATTGTAAGCCGCTGTTAACTGAGCTGTGAGGCGCTGGATTTGAATTTCCGCGCTCAACTCTTTTTCCAGGCTTTGAGAATTCTTGTTGAAGTAGCTGTCATCTAACAGTACGTCCTTGTGTTCCAGCAGCCCGTCGAGACTGCTGTAGTTTACATATAGGGAGGTTTTGTGATTTTCTACCGTTTCAGGGCGATCGTTTTTCTGCTGCTGTGCCAGCTTGGTATTCTGAGCCGACTCCAATAACTTTTCATTCAGGTTTTCTATGAGTTTGTAGAGAGCATCGACTTGTTGCGTCAATACTGTAACCTGCTGGCGGAGCGCTTCCATATAATTATCCTTGAGATTGTAACTTATATCTTTACATTGTAGGGAAATCTTTACATAAGTGGTATTTATCACTAAATTATTTAATTTTTGAGCTAATTGTTGTGTTCCCAATCCTGACGGTAGATTGAGGGATTCAGCTTGTTTATTTGAGATTGAGGCATTGAAGATTTGAGATTTGAGGTAGTCGCGGAGGCTGAAACTGGTTTTTTAACTCCCGCACTTGGTTCTAACTTGTAATGAGAGTTAAATAATCCGCTTTCTGAGAGTCGGAGGGCTCAGTCTTGCGTTAGATTGATTGCGCCCCGCCAGTGCTTTGGGTCGAACAGACTTCCGATCGCGACAGAAGCGAGTACAATGGCTCTGTGTTTGAAAAAGAAATAAGACAAATCGGCGATAACGACCAAACTCGAAACACAATTATTTCCGGGGCTGCCAAACACATTTCCCGTCGGTCAATATTAGAAAAGCGGATTCACAGGTGAAACGAAGGTCTTTGCTATTGGGGGCCGCCACCCTAACTTTAAGTCAATTGGCGGCAGGTTGCGATTCGAAGCCCATTCTCAAAATTCGATCGCTCAAAAACAGTATTCCAGCTCAACTCGCAAGCAAATTTAGCCGCGACTTACAACCGTCTCCGGTTTTGCAGGTAACGCAGGAAGCACAATTAAAAGAATTATTCGCGCTGTTGCAGCAGTGGAAACGCATACCGTCAGCCAAAGATCAAGCTGACTTGGTGATGTTGGCAGATTATTGGCTGACTTTGGCAATTCGGCAAAAATTGATTAAGCCGATCGATCCTGCTAAATTAGATAATTGGTCGAAATTGCCCGAAAGATGGCAAAAACTCGTCAGGCGCAACGAAGACGGTGAGTTAGACGCTAAAGGTAAAGTTTGGGCTGCACCTTACCGCTGGGGAAGTACGGTAATTGCCTACCGAATTGACAAATTTCAGGATTTGGGGTGGACTCCGACAGATTGGCGCGACTTGTGGAAGCCCGAATTGCGCGATCGAATTTCTCTACCGGATAGTGCCAGAGAAGTTATTGGTTTAACATTAAAAAAACTGGGAAAATCTTACAATACGCAGCAATTAGATAAAGTTCCCAACCTCAAAAAAGAACTCACAAATCTGAACGCACAAGTTAAACTTTACAGTTCCGACGCTTATTTGCAACCGTTGGTTTTAGGCGATACTTGGTTGGCAGTCGGTTCCTCTGGCGACTTGTTGCCACTACTCCAAACTCAAAAGGATATTGCTTTAGTAATTCCAGTTTCGGGAACTGCACTTTGGACGGATTTGTGGGTAGAACCCGCATCGAAAAAAGCAGTTTCGTTAGCATCAAAATGGATCAATTTTTGCTTGCAGCCTCAAATTGCGCCTCAATTATCTTTGCTCGCCAAAGCTAGTTCGCCGATAATTACCGGCATGAAACCCGAGGATTTGCCTGCTAGTATTCGCACTAATCCTGTGCTGTTCCCACCTGCTAAAATTCTTGCTGCTAGCGACTTTCTGCTGCCTTTCGGGGAGGCGGGGATTCAGCAATACCGATCGCTCTGGCAAGAAATTCGGCAAGTAGTGAGAAGTTAAACCGTAGGGTGCGTCAGTCACCAGCCCAAAAGCGCCGAGAAAATCATGTAAACTGACGCACCTCAAACCGTAGGGTGCGTCAGTCACCAGCCCACAAACGCCGAGAAAATCATGTAAACTGACGCACCTCAAACCGTAGGGTGCGTCAGTCACCAGCCCAAAAGCGCCGAGAAAATCATCAAAATTGACGCACCTCAAACCGTAGGGTGCGTCAGTCACCAGCCCAAAAGCGCCGAGAAAATCATCAAAATTGACGCACCTCAAACCGTAGGGTGCGTCAGTCACCAGCCCACAAACGCCGAGAAAATCATGTAAACTGACGCACCTCAAACCGTAGGGTGCGTCAGTCACCAGTTGTACCTGTAAGCTGCGTTAGTTGTTAAATTCTCAACTACTACTAAGGGTGAATTTTCATGTAAACAAAAATTCTGACCTTTTTTGTGAGGCGTGTATCCTTGTGCTAAGCCATCGAGAATTATCTCACGCACCAGCACAGGAGTAATAGCTTGATAATCATAAGAAAAACGTGTCATCAATCTCTGAGCAGGATTCTCATATAACTCTATGCACAAATCAATTCCGCAATCGTGACCTGAAGCAAGCCAACGATATTTTTCGCCGTTTATGCTGATACTACGTGAAGCTTTTTTAGGAACAGCCATTTTTTTTTGTGATTTTGGGAGTGATTTTTCTAACACTTAACTTGTTTATTTTCAAATTGAATCTTTTCAAAAATTCATTTTTGGCAGCTACATTTTTTCAGCTCAAATACGCGGTGCGTCAGCTTTTGATTTGTCGATTATCCCGAAAATCTCTCTAGCTGACGCACCCTACTAAAAGCCTTTGAGTTTGCCTCGGAGACCTGGATTTGACAGAGATTCTAGGTCGATTTTACAGTTCAGCCGATCGCCCTTGCACGAATAAACCGCCAAAGCCTTCCCTTCACGGTTGCAAACTCGCAGATTGTAACCGTATTCCCTAGAAACAGTGCCGAAACGGTTGACAAACTGGTAGCGTTCGATATAATCTAGCAAGCTCCAAAGTTGGCGGTTGACGATGATGATTACTGCAGTGTTGCCCCGATCGACAAACCAGCGATCAAGCAATTTGCCGCCAAACAGTTTGTCAGCTAACCACAGACTCGGCACGCTTGGTTCGGCTTGCGAAAGTGGCGGCGACGGGAAATTTGCAGCGTTACCACTCGGGCAAACCGACTGCTGGGAAAACGCCGCCGATTGATGGGGCAGCCAAGCAGAACCCGCAATTAACAACAGAAATAAACTTTTGGTAAAACTACAATTCTGGCGCGGATCAACATCGTATTTCATAATTATTGTTTGGTTTCTTATACAGCATATTCCTTGTGTATGTGGTACAGATAATCCGAACTCCGTGTAAGGTGCGGATACATCGGTCAATCTGTAAGTTATATCCAATATCTCGGAGCGACGCACCCGGAGGATTAACATCACACGATTCCTGCTGCTACTGTAATTCATGAACCTGGAATATGCTGTATATTTCCCTAACGCGCGGATTTTACCAACCATTGATGCCGGAAACTGGCCATCTCGAAAAGCCGCCCCAGTAAGGTTAAAATTCCGATCGCCTAAACAACGAAGCAGGTAGGCAAACAGTAAAAGTAGAACCGCAATCCAACTCGCTGCTAACTTCAATATCACCGCCCATCATCTGACAAAAACGCTGACTGATAGTCAATCCCAAACCAGTACCGCCGTACTTGCGAGTAGTAGAATTGTCAGCTTGAGTGAAAGGTTGGAACAGTCGCTCTTGCTGCTGTTTTGTCATGCCGATGCCCGTGTCCGTCACTCGAAAAATTAGAAAGTCAGCATCCAAAATTAACATTTGAGCAACCCTCGGTTGATATTTATTTTTTAATTCTTCGCTGGTAATTCTTTCGACATTAAGTACGATCGCCCCATCAGTAGAAAATTTAGCAGCATTGCTCAGCAAATTTAGCATTACCTGCCGCACTTTCATCAAATCGCCGTGCATAGCGCCCACATTCTCAGCAATCAACACTTGCAAAGTATTGCCGTTTTTATCAATTAGCGGTTTTACAGTTGTCGCCACCTCCTCAATTAACCCGCCCACATCGAAGCTTTCAAGGTAAATTTCCATCTTGTCAGCTTCAATTTTGGAAATGTCGAGAATGTCATCAATCAGCCGCAGCAAGTGTTTGCCAGCAGTGCGAATTTTGTCTAAATCCGAGACAACCTCCAAGTTGCCCAACTCCTGGGCATCTTCCGCCAACATATCGCTGTAACCAATAATCGCATTCAGGGGAGTCCGCAACTCGTGACTCATGTTTGCCAGAAAAGCACTCTTGGCGCGGTTGGCAACTTCTGCGGCTTCCTTGGCCAATTGCCACGCCGCCTCGGCATTTTTGCGATCGGTGATATCCCTCAGCGTTGCCACCACCGCTTCCACACTGCCGTCTGTCCCGCCAACCGGACTGAGAATGTATTCGTAGTCGCGGGTTCCCCAGTTAGCGGTGGGGACGATTACTTCGCCTTTGACGGACTCGGCTTTAGCAAATACGCTGTCGCATTCTTGGTGAACCTGCTGCATAATTTTGGGGGACCAGCCTAATTCTTGCCAGTTTTTGCCAATCATTTTTCTCGGGTTCATGCCGACAGCTTGAGCGGCGGTGCGGCTGACATAGGTGTATTTTCCCGATCGATCTACTAGAAAAATTAGGTCGAGGGAAGCGCCGAGAATCCCGTCAACTGTTCTGGCGTGTCGGGCTACCTGGGCGGTCATTTGTCTGACGGCGATCGTGCCGCGGACTCTAGCTGCCAGTTCAAACTGCAAGAGTTCGTTGGCTTGTTTGAGGAATTGCGTGCGCTGTTCGACTTCTATTTCTAGTTCTGCCTTAGCTTTTTCTAGGGTGAGTTCGGCAAGTTTGCGAGCGCTCACATCTGTAGAAATTGTACCGACTGCATAAGCTTTGCCTTTAGAGTTGCAGAGGGGAAATTTGAGAGAAATATAAGTGTGCGGGCCGTCATCTTGAGGGATGACTTCTTCAATGCTCAAAGGCGAGCAGGTTTCGAGAACTTTCAGGTCATTTTCTCGCAAGGCTGCCCAAGAGTCTTCGGGAAAAATATCGCCGTCAGTTTTGCCTGTTATTTGCTCTTTTGTGATGTGGAACAAATTGTCAAAATGGCTGTTGGTCAGCAGGTATTTTCCGTCAACATCTTTGATGTAAATCATTGCTGTTGAGTTGTCTAAAATCGCTTGCAGCAGTGCTTCGCTCTTTCGCAGGGCTTTTTGAGTATTTTGGCGTTCGAGTATTTCTCGCTGCAATTCCAAGTTGAGGCAATTTAAATCTTGCCAAGCTTCCTGAACTTGATTTAAGGCGATCGCACTTTTTTCGGATTCTGTATTTTTCTGCCGCGGCTGCTGTGAAACACTGTTTGTGGGCAATTCTACGGGTGGGAAAATTAGCAGAATTTCGGGATTTGCGATTTGCGATTTGCGATCGCCTGAAAAATTTTTATCTGAAAAATCAACCGCTAATTGACCGCCTGAACTCGGTTTTTTTGAGAACAAACCAAATTCCGCCCAATTTAAATTATCAGATGAATTATCAGAAGTGCGGTCTAACTTTTCCAATAGCTGCTGCAGCTCGGCAGTGGAATTACATGATGAATTCCCCTCTGCTGTTGATAAATCAGAGTTAGCTGGTTTGGCTGTCAGGCGGGCGACTGCAACTGCCAAAGCGACTGGGACAGTGGCCGCAGACAGTGCCAGCAGCAGCCAATTGTTCCCCCACCAGATGTCGGAAGTTTTGGGGATGCCCCGCACTAAAATTGCTGCGGGTTTTCCGGCTAAATTGTCGAGGGATCTAGCAGCTACCGTATAAGTTTGACTGCCTGTTTGTACCTGTGCGACAACTGGTTTGCCATCGGCAGCGACTGCGCGTTTTAGGACAGATTTGTCTGCCAGCAACTCTGGCAACTCTTGATTTTTACTAAGTGTTGGCCCGCTTGCTAAAACAAATTTACCGTCAGCAAGCGGTGTGTAGATAGCGCGATATCCGCCGCCCTGTAAATTGACGGTTTCGCTGCTAGCAACTGCCGTTATTTGGCTTTGAATTTTTCCTAAAACTAAGACAGCAATCACTGTCTGAGTTTTTGGATCTTTGACGGGAATTGCTGCGTAGCGGACGAGCGCATGGCGATCGCCCATTCCGGGCGGCAAAGATAGGAATTGTTTCTGAACTTCAGATTTAGCAAGAATTTCGGTGGCTGTAACTTGCTCTTTTTCAGCAAATACTCGATCGAGTATTTTTTCCAGATTAAAACTTTTTTCCTTCAGGTTTAGGTTGACGCCAGCCACAATCTGCCGATTTTTTGCAACTAAGAGTGCGCTGTCTATTTCCCCTGTTTTAACTTGAGTTTCCAGAATTTGCTTGACAGATTTTTGCAAATTTGGTAGATTTTGGTCGCTGTTGTAATTTGAGGCTGTTTGCGCGATCGTTTTGCTATCAGAGGAGTTTTGCAAGCGGTAGGCGGCGCGGTCTAGTTTAAGACTGTAGTTAGTTTCACTAAGGCTCAATTCTGATTTCGCTTGATTTTGCCGTTGATTTCTGCCAACTGCTGATGTTCGCCAAAATGCTGCTCCCGTTAATCCGACTGGCAAAATTATTTGTAAAACCAGCAGTCCGATTAGCTGTTTTCTGGTAACTGAAAAGTTGTAGGTGTAAGGCTTTAACGCTGCTTGAAATCTTTCAGAAGTCGCAACTTTAGTTAGCTGCAGACAATTTAGCTGATTGTCGTTTAACTGAGTTTGAGCCATAGTAGTAGATGCTGAATCGGTTCTAGATGACACGCGATACCTGAATCGGGAATTGTCAATTTGAAATTTGAGGTTTGAAGTCCAATCCGGTTAATCAATCATCATAAAATTTTTCGGTTTTACCCGGTATAACCTAGTAAGAAAATGGGCGGGTATTTCCACAAAAATCGTTTTCTCGGTGTTGAATCGGATTGTATTATTTAGTTGTTTTTACATATACTGTATACTCCTATTTTAAGTGTATTGGAAGCATCCAAAGCGGTGCTTTCACAAAAGTGTTTGCGCTTAAATGTAGGCTTTCCTGTGCAGGATGCTCGCACTAAAACAAAAATGCTTTTTGCAAAATGGGGATACTACCGAAGGCAGTGTCCAAACTAGGTAGTTTTTCGATCGGCGATACAGTAAATTCACTTAACAAAAGTCTAACGTAATTCTTGCGTCAGTTAGCACCGGGTCGATCGACCTTTTCCCTCTTTTGGCTGCTTCAGCTCAATCCCACAACCGCCTGCCCGCTTTGCCGCCGAGTCGCTGGTGAGTATCTTTGAGCAGAGTTGGGATGTCCAACTCTTCGGGACACCGGGGCAAACAGTCGCCGCAATCGGTGCAGCGATTGCCTTTGCTGCCGGGAAACCAGTGTCCGGCATTTTCAAACATAGTGTAGCGGTATTTACCGAAGTCAGTCATGTCGCACCCGACGGCAAGATTGCGGAGTCGCAGCACTTCGGGAATGTTGATGTTTTCCGGACAAGGCAAACAGGCATAGCACTGGCTGCATTTGTCGGTTGCCAAACGATCGGCAATCACCGATTCTAGTCTGGCGAAAATAGCAATTTCGGCATTTGTGAGGGGAAAATCGCGATCGCAATATGTCAGAGGTTGCTTCAATTCTGTCGGGTTTGCAGCCCCCAAGCTCAAAGTCCCAATCCTCGTATCGCTAAGTAAAAACCGATAGTTCAACTCCAAAGGCGACAGAGGCGAGCACAATTGTGCCAGAGTTTCCGGGGGCGTGTAGAGTTGCCCTCCTTTGTCTGCCGGGGAAATGATAAAAACGCCCATATCTTTCTGTTTGGCAAGTTCAATTGCCGGGGCGTTGCGCTGAAAAAAATAGTAATAATGCAGGTTGACAAATTCAAACAAATCTGTGTTAATTGCCGCCAAAATCAGATCCAGAGGCCCGTGAGTCGAAAAACCGACGTGCCGAATGCGACCGTCGGCTAGGGCTTTTTGTACGGCACTCATGCAGCCTGCGGGCGATCGCACAATCGCCAAATGTTCCCAAGCATTCAAACCGTGAATTGCCAGACAGTCGATGTAGTCTAGATTCAGGCGTTTGAGAGATAAGTCGATGCAGCGTTCCATAGCAGCAGCATCGTCGGTTGGGGGGATTTTTGTAGTGACGTGTAAGCGCGATCGATCGATCGACAAACCAGCCGAGATGGCCGCACCGAGATATTCCTCGCTGCAACCGTAACCTGCCGCCGTTTCCAGGTGATTGATTCCCTGAGACACCGCCTGCTGTACAGTCTGACAGGCAATTTCCTCAGAAGCCAAATAGCGCATGGTTCCCAAGGAAAATACCGACAGATGCAAATTAGTTTTGCCAAACCGTCGATAGCGCATAAATCTCAGGAAGTTTCGCCCTGGCCCAAACCGCTTCTCTTGATCAAATCCTCCGGGCGGAGGTTTGAGATAAATTCCCGGAAGGCGCGGCGTTCGGCTTCATCAGCATCTCGATCGACCGGTATCGAAGCATCGGCGACAACTTCTTCCATCACCCAAATGGGGGTATTCGTCCGCAGTGCTAGGGCGATAGCATCGCTGGGTCGGGCATCCAGCTCTTTTTTAACTTCTCCCTGACGGACGATCAGCACGGCATAGAAGGTGTTATCTTGCAGCGAGTGAATCACTATCCGCTCCAAGGTAATACTCCAGGCCTCCAGGAAAGCGACCATCAGATCGTGAGTTAAGGGTCGAGGAGGCTTGTTGCCTTCGAGAGCGCTAATAATAGCCTTAGCCTGCTCCTGACCAATATAAATAGGCAAAGCGCGTCGCTCAGTAGCGTCTCTCAATAGGACAATAGGGCTGCGCGTGGCTGCATCTAAGGCAATTCCAGCGACTTTCATTTCAATCATTCGATCGGCCTCATAGAATTAAGAAACTGTAAGGCAGTAGAGAACTTGGACATAAAGATGACCTAAATCCAGTATGACTCGATCTTCGCCTGAATCAGCAACGGATCGGGGAGTGTCGATTTGAGATTTGAGATTTTTGATGCAAAGAGGGAGGGAGGCGGAGAAAGTAAAAGATTCTGCACCTGGTTTGTCCCTGTGATTTGATCTAAATAAGCGCTCCACTAAGGAAAAAATCCCTATGTTTACAGGACTAATTCAATCTCTCGGGAAGCTAAACTCGCTAGGCAACGATTACTTCCAAATTTCCTGCACCTCAAGCAACTCATACCAAATTTTACAAGATTTAGCCATTGGAGACAGCGTAGCCGTCGATGGAGTTTGTTTGACTGTAGTGGAAGTTATGCCCCAAGGTTTTGTCGCCGCCGCTTCCCCAGAAACCCTGCGCCGCACTACATTGGGAGCATTCCCCGATGCTTGGGTAAACCTAGAAACATCCCTGCGCGCAGGTAGCAAATTGGGCGGACATTTCGTGACGGGGCACGTAGATTCGATCGGCAGTTTAGCAGCATCAACCCAAACCGCCAACGCTTGGGAGATGAGGTTTACAGCCCCACCATCAGGCAATTCAGCATGGCAGCGTCAAATCGCACCATACATAGTTTCCAAAGGCAGCATCGCCGTCAACGGCATCAGCCTAACCGTGGCAGATTGCGATGCTGAGGGCAATTGGTTTGAAGTTGCCGTAATTCCCCACAGTTTTAGCGAGACAAACCTCAGCTATTTGCAACCGGGAAGTTTAGTAAATTTAGAAGCAGATATACTCGGCAAATACGTAGCAAAATTTCTCCGCAGCGGCCGACAACCGCATCCCGAATCCTGGGAAGAAATCCCCGCCATTAACAGTAACAGTTTAGGAACAATCACACCAGAATTCTTAGCAGAACACGGATTTATGTAATCGCATAACTCGGCGGTTGAAACCGCTACTACAGAAACGAAGTCCGCCGACGCGGACTAAAGAATAAAGTTGTAGGGTGCGTCAGCGAACTATTCTATCAATAATCGACAATTCAAAGCTGACGCACCTACTCAAACTAACTTCTCTCTCTGCGCCAAGAGCGCTCTCTGCGGTTCAAAAATCCCAATCTATTCCTCAACAAAATTGTTTTTTTTTCCAACCCACATTCCGCAGATGTGATGATCTTGCTGGTAGTTTTCAAGAATTAAAGCCATCAAACTTTTTTTAGTCTAACTCTTTTAACTTTAATTTATATTTTTTATGAAAATTAGTAGACAATATCTCAAGTTGAGTCCCGGTTTTTTTCGGTGACAATAACTTGCTCAATTTATCAGGGTAAGAGCATCTCAATCATGCTTGACAAAAGCACTTGAGAATTTGCATCATATAGTCATTATTCATCGCAGCCCGTTTTCTTTTTTGTCGCAAGCTACGTTTGAGAGTTGTTTCTTGATTGAC